>JBKHJQ010000012.1:0-14437 GCA_046538055.1 Actinomycetota bacterium | reverse complement strand
GCCCAATCCGGCCCGGGCCGCCGGGTCAGCGTCCGGGGAGGGTGATATCGGCGAAGTTCGACCAGGACTTGCCGAACTCCCACCATCCCTCCACCCCCGGTCGCGCCAGCGTGAGATTGCCGTCGTATGTCAGAGGGAGGACTGCAGCCTGCTCGGCCACCGCCATACGGTCGGCCTCGTGGAACATGGCCAGACGTGTCCGTTCGTCCCGGGCAGCGCAGGCTCCCTCCACCGCACGATCGTATGGTTCGTAGGAGAATCCTCCATAGTTGGCCGAGGCGTCGCTGTGGAGGAGCAGCCGGAGGTAGTACTCGGGGTCGGTGTAGCCGGGGTACCAGGTGGCGGGGAAGAGGTCGACCGACGAGGGATCGGCAAACATCTCCGCGTAGGTGGCGAAGTCGACTTCCAGGACCTCGATCGCCAGATCCAGTTGCTCGCGCCAGGTGGCCACGACGACTTCCAGCGCCTCCGACAGGTAGGCCTGGGGGCGGCTCGGGTTCAAGATTCGCAATGGCCCCCGAATCTCCACCGTCGAGAGGAGCCGGCGGGCCAGCTCCGGGTCGTAGGCGGGAGCTATGTCGGGTGTGTGACCGGCCAGCATGGGGGGAACCACCCCTCCGGTGGCGGCAGTGGCGTGGGAGGGCACCGCCGTGACGAGGGCTCCTCGATCTATGCAGTGGGCCAGCGCCAGCCGGAGCGGCCGCTGATCGGGCAGCGGACGGCCGAAGACGAAGGCGAGGTAGATCAAGGCGGCCGAGGGCCCGCGCACCACCTCCTCGGGAGCCACGCGGTCCAGCCCGGTCCCTTCGAAGAGACCCGTGATCCAGGCGAGATGGCTGTTTCCGTCGACGTAGTCGGCCAGGATCCCGGCGGGGGATCCGTGCCGCCACTCCACCACCCCCACGTTGCCGTGCCGCCACCCCTGATAGTCCGGGCGCCGCTCCAGCACCGTCGACTCGTCCGAGTGCTCCTGGCGGCGGAAGGCACCGCTCACCACCTCATGCTCGGCGCGACCCCAGTCATCCCCCTTCGCTTCGATGGCGTGCCGGGGCTGGGGCCCTGAGTCGGGGCGGTTCAGCATGGCCAGGAAGTACGGCGCCGGGTTGACCAGGCGGAACTCGACGGTGCGATCGTCCAGTGCTTGCACACCCACCGCGTCCGGGTCACCACCCCGCATCCTCTCCAGGGCGCCCTCCAGGACGTAGAACATCGCCACACCGACGCCGGGGCGATCCGGATCCAGGTTGCGCTTGATCCCGTACTCGACGTCGTGGGCGGTGAGAGGCCTCCCGTCCGACCAGGTGAGACCCTCCCTCAGCAGGAACCGGTAGCGGAGACCGTCGGGCGACACCTCCCATCTCTCCGCCAGAGACGGAACGAGCGTGTCGTCCGGCCACCTCTCCACCAGCCGGTCGAAGAGTGCCATCTGCAGCTGGATGTCGGGGAGCGTGAAGGAGCGCACCGGGTCCGGGACGCGGGTGAAGGGCGGACCGCTGAATCGCAGGGTGGCGGTCGGCTCGGGTGACGCCGGGGGCTCCCAGAGCTCGAAGGCGCGTTGGTAGATGCGGTTCGACTCCTCGAACCGGAGCGAGTTGTGGAGAGCGAGCGCCAGCTTGAACAGCACCAACGCCATGGTGCGGCGGTCACCCCGGCGCTCCAGCAGGGCCATCAACTCCCGGTAGTGGCCGATCGCCTCGTCGAGGGCATGATCCCTGCGGGCCAGGTCCCCCGCCCGCATCAGCGCGGATGCCGCCTTCTCGTCGTCACCTGCTGCTCGCCAGTGGCGAGCAAGCATTCCCATCACCTCGTCCTCGTTGCTCTGGTGCCGGCGTTCCAGCCAGCCCGCCGCCCGCCGGTGCAGCTCCACTCGCCGTTCCTCTGTGATGGTCCTGTAGGCGGCCTCCTGGATGAGAGCGTGGCGAAACAGGTACTCAGACTGGGGCCATCGCCGCGCCTCGACCAGAAGATCCAGCCGCAGCAGGTTCTGGATCACGTCGACCGGCGCACCCGATTCGCCCACCACTCCCTGCAAGAGCGGCAGGCCGAAGCTACGCCCCAGGATCGATGCGGCCGTCAGGAGCTCCCGGGAGGGCGGATCCAGGCCATCGATCCTCGCCTGCACCACCTTCTCCACGGTCTCGGGCACGACCAGGGTCGGCCCATGCAACTCCCAACCCGAGGAGCCGGCCACCAGCGCCCCCTGATCGATCAGAGCACCGATCAGCTCTTCCAGGTAGAAGGGGTTTCCCTCGGCCAGCCGGAGGATGCTCTCGGCCACGGAAGCAGGCAGGGCCTCCGCGCCCACCAGGGCGTCGAGCATCGAACGCTGCGCATCCTCGGACAGGCTTCCGAGATGCATCTCGGTGAACCGGTGGGGGTACCGCCCACGGGCCGTGCTCACCACCTGGCGGCTGGCGTGGTCGGGTTCGGGGCGGGTGGTGAGCACGATCAGCAACGCCCGCTCCTCGGTGAGGGTGAGCAACTGATCGGTGAGCTGCAGGGAGGTGGGGTCCGCCCAGTGCAGATCCTCCAACACGAGCACCACCGGATCCCTCTCCGCCAGCCCGCCGAGAATCGTTTCGATCACCTCGAAGGTCCGGAACTGCAGGGCTTCGGATGCCAGATCCAGCCGGCGGGCCTGATCCGGCTCCAGGGACACACCCAGGAGCCCACCCAGATACGGATAGACCTCCGCCGCCAGATCCGGGATCGAGCCGTCGAGCTTGTGGTGCATGGCGACCCGGACCTGCAGGTCGGTGTCGTCGATGCCCACGCCCAGCCAGGAGCGAAACAGGTCGCGATAGGGCCAGTAGGGGATCGCCTCGGCGTAGGCAGCGCCATGGCCGACCATCCATGTGATTCCCGGATGGCGACCCCGCATCTCGTCCACCAGCCGTGTCTTGCCCACCCCCGCCTCGCCCGAGATCACCAGGACACCACCCACCCCCCGGGCGAGGGAGTCCAACCTTCGAGCGAAAGTGGCCACCTCCCCGTCCCGGCCCGTGAGAGGGGCGCGTAGCCGTCGGCCCACGCGCGCCTTGTCGGCTCCCTGGCGGATTCCCCTCACTTCCCAGGCAGGATCCTCGGCCCCATCGAGCCGCGACCAGTCGAAGAGCCCCTCCATGAGGGTCCGGGTGTGGTCGTCTACCACCACCGACCCCCTCTCACCCCGACCGAGGAGCGATGCCATGGCGGGGTCGACCTCCACCAGGTCCGGCGATCCGTCCGCCGGGAACCGCAGATGAGCGCTGCTCACCGCGACGCGGGAGTCGACTCCCTGGCCTCCCCAGGATCTGACGATCTCCCGGCTTTGCTCCTGGATCTCAGAATTGATCTGTATCGCCGCCCGGATGGCGCGATAGGTGTCGTCCTCGCGGGCGATGGGCGCGCCGAACAGCGCCCGCAGACCCCATTCGCTCTCACCCTGCACCGTCCCACCGAAGCGCCGCACGATCTCCCGCATGGCTTCCACCGCCTCCGACCCCACGTGCTGGAGCCCGGCCTCACCCACCAACCCAATGAGGCTCCGCCACCCGAGAAGCTCCGCGGCGATGACCGTGACCAGGCGTTGCTCAGGCACCGACCGGGGCTCGGACCCGGCTGAAAGGGCCGCCGAAGGCGCCGAGCGGCGGGGAGGGGAGTCGGGCTCCGCCAGCAAGGACGGGTCGTGGGACAGTATCTCCTCCTCCAGCCGTTGCAGCGCCGGACCTGGCTCGACACCCAGCTCCTCCACCAGGCGACGCCGTGCCTCGGAGAAGGCCCGGAGGGCCTCGGCCTGACGGCCACTCCGGTAGAGCGCCAGCATGTACAGCCGCCACAGGTCCTCGCGGAGATGGTGCTCGTCCAGGAGCGACCGGACCAGGCCCAGCACCTCCTCGTGGTGGCCCAGGTCGATCCGCAGCTGGATCAGATCGGCCTGCGCCTGGACACGCTCCTCCTCCAGGCGGGTCACCAGCGGCACGATCCACTCCACGTCCGAAGCGTCGCCGAGCGGGGCACCGCGCCACATTCCCAACGCCGATTCGAGAAGAGCGGCCGCCCTCTCCGGCTCGCCGCCCAACTCCCTGGCCCTTCTCACCGCGTTCGAGAAGCCGAACAGGTCCACGTTCTCAGGCGCCACCCTCAGGCGATAGGCGGGGCCCTCGGTCGTGATGGAGCCGGAAGGGAGGAGCGAGCGGAGGTGATGGACATGGGACTGGAGCGTCTTGGCGGCGGAGGCAGGAAGGTCGTCCCCCCACAGGCCCTGCATGAGCCGGCCGGTGGAGACGGGCCGGTCGGCCTCCGCCGCCAGCATGGCGAGCACCGTTCGCTCCCGGGGCCGGCGGACGTCGATCAGGACGTCGCCGTCCACCACCTCCAGGGTCCCCAGCAGGTGAATCTCCACCCGGCAACGCTACCCACCGTTCTACCGGGGTGCTACCGGCCTTCCACCGTCCCTCCACCGCCGGCCGGCACGGTGGGGACCGTAAGGGCATCCGAGCAAGGAGGAACCTCATGCCCCTGTACATGGACATCCACCACAAGCTCCCCGAGGGAGCCACCGCCGCCGACGTGGCCGGCGCCCACGAGGCGGACATGGCCATTCAGGAGCGGTACGGAGTCACCTACCGCCACTACTGGGTCGACGACCGGGCCGGGAAGGTCTTCTGCCTGGTGGAGGCGCCCTCAGCGGAGGCCGCCGCCGAGGTGCACCGGGAGGCACACGGCCTGGTGGCGGACGAGATCTTCGAAGTGGAGCAGGGATGAGGCGTTCCACACTGGCGGCGGCCCTGGCCGCCGCCCTCCTGGCTACGGCCGTCCCGACCGTGGTTCTGGGCACGGACTGGTTCACCGACGTCCCCGGGTCGAACGTGTTCCACGACGACGTGACGTGGCTGGCGGAGCGGAGCATCACCCGGGGATGCAACCCGCCCGAGAACACCGAGTTCTGCCCGGAGGATCCCGTCACCCGTCAGCAGATGGCGGCGTTCATGCACCGTCTGGGCGACGCCGTCCTGGAGGAGGGCGTGGTCGGCGGCAGTACCTCCCTGGAGGGACAGGTTGCGAGCGCCGCCCGGGCCAATGCCGCCTATCAGGACGTGGAGATGGCCGAGGCGGCCGGGTACGCCGGCACCCTGGACACCCTGGGCTGCTTCCACAACCCCGAAGTGGGAGGAATGGGCCTCCACTACCTGGACGAGACCCTCATGGACGCCACCGTGGACGTGCGACACCCCGAGGCGCTGGTGTACGAACTGGACCACAACGGTGACATCGCCGGCCTCGTGGCCCACGAGTACATCGTTCCTGTGGACGCGTGGACGGAATCGGATCCTCCCCGCCTGTTCGGGCGCGACTTCCACCAGCATCCGACGCTCCCTCTGTGGGTGCTGCACGCCTGGATCTGGAAGGACAACCCGGCCGGCATGTTCGAGGACCACAACCCGACCGTGCGGATGTGCCCCGACGGGGTCCCGATCTTCGGAGAGGAACTCCCGTAGGCGGCACCCTATGCCGTTCTCGCGCATCAACTGCGGGCTATGACCCGCAGTTGATGCGCGAGAACGGGAGGTCAGCGGTCGACGTCGCCCATGATGGGATCGAGGGAGGCGATGGAGGCCACCGTGTCGGCCACCAGGGAGTCGGCCATCATGATGGGTAGGCCCTGGAGGTTGTAGAAGGAGGGGGCACGAGTGTGCATCTTCCAGGGCTTTCCCTCTCCGTTGGAGACCATGTAGCAGCCCAGCTCCCCCCGGGGTGACTCGATCGCCACATACGTCTCACCGGGGGGGACCTTGAACCCCTCTGTGAACAGCTTGAAGTGGTGGATCAACGCCTCCATGGACTCGTCGATGCGGGCCCGGGGCGGGGGCGTGATCTTGCGGTCGTCCACCCGGTAGTCGCCTTTGGGCATCGCCTCGGCGGCCTGCCGCACGATCCGGCAAGATTCGATGATCTCTCTCATCCGGACCATGTACCGGTCGAACACGTCACCACTCTCGCCCACCGGGACGTCGAATTCGTACTCGTCGAACCCGCAGTAGGGCATCTCCCTGCGCAGATCCCAGGAGACTCCCGCCGCCCGCAGGGTGGGGCCGGTGACGCTGTAGGCCCGGCACTCGTCAGGGGTGATGATGCCTACCCCCTTGGTCCGCTCCAGCCAGATCGGGTTGCCGCTGAGGAGATCGTGATACTCCTCGATGCGCCCCGGGATCGTCTCCACTATCTCCTTCACATCCTGGCGCCAACCCACCGGCAGGTCCACCGCCACGCCTCCCGGGCGGATGTAGTTGTGGTTCATGCGCAGGCCGGTGGTCTTCTCGAAGAAGCGGAGGATCATCTCCCTTTCCCGGAACCCGTACAGCATCATCGACAGTGCGCCGATGTCGAGGCCGTTGGTGGCGAGAGCCACCAGATGGGAGGCGATGCGGTTGAGCTCGGTCATCATCACCCGGATCACCCTGGCCCGGGGAGGGACCTCCACATCCAGGAGGCGCTCCACCGCCAGCGAGTAGGCCAGCTCGTTGTGGAGAGGAGCCAGATAGTCCATCCGGGTGACGTTGGTGGGTCCCTGCAGGTAGGTGAGGGTCTCGGCCGTCTTCTCCATGCCGGTGTGGAGGTAGCCGATGATGGGCCGGGAACGGCGGATCACCTCCCCTTCCAGCTCCAGCTGAAGACGGAGCACACCGTGGGTGGAGGGATGCTGGGGACCCATGTTGAGCAGCATCCGATCCCCTTCCAGGGGCTCCTCCTCGTACATGTAATCGTCGGAGACCACACGCCCGAACTGGGTGGCCAGGCGGCTCTCGGACTCCTCCGGGCCGAACTCCTGGCGTCCCTCGTCGGTGGGATCGAAAGGCTGGGGCTCCTCGGTGCCGGTGGTCCAGACCTCGACGACCTCCCGCTCCTTCTGGTCGGTGCTCTCCGAATCGCTCATGTCGCCTTCGGGCTCCCCTTGAACTGGACCGGGACCGCCCCCACGTTGTAGTCCTTGCGGAGGGGATGGCCCTCCCAGTCGTCCGGCATCAGGATGCGGGTCAGGTCCTCGTTCCCCTCGAAGACGATCCCGTACATGTCGTACGTCTCGCGCTCGGCGAAACCCGCCCCCGGCCAAACGGACACCACCGACGGCAGGGTGGGGTCCTCAGCCGGCAGGGGCATCAGCACCCGGAGCCGGCGCCGGTGCTGCTGGGAGACCAGGTTGGCCACCACCTCGAAGCGGAGGCGCCTGTGCCGGAACCAGTCCACCGCGGTGATGTCCGAGCACATCTCGAAGCCCGCCTCCTTGCACGCCCGGGCGAAGTCCAACCAGCGCTCCGGCAGGAGTCTGACCACCTCCTGGCCGTGCGATCCCTCCAGGTAGGCGTCATCCTCGAAGGCCTCCAGCAACGCCCCCATGAACTCGTCCGGTTCCCGGGGGTCGCCGGTGGGCACCGCCCCCGACACCGGGTATAGCTTCAGGACGGGATGCCGGTGGGGGGCATGGATGGCGGCGGCGCTGGAGACGTCAGCGGAGGCGCCGCCCTGGGCGCCGGTCGTCTCGTCGCTCACGAGCTGATCTCTCCCGACATGATCCTGTCGTGCAGGTTGAGGATCCCGTGCATGAGCGTCTGGGGGTTGGGCGGGCAGCCCGGGACGTACACGTCCACGGGGACGATCTGGTCGACTCCCTGCACGAGCGCATAGTTGTTGAACATCCCACCCGTCGAGGCGCACACCCCCATCGAGATCACCCACTTGGGATCCGCCATCTGGTCGTACACCTGCCGCAGGACCGGCGCCATCTTCTGGCTCAGCCGGCCGGCCACGATCATGAGGTCGGCGTGGCGGGGCGAGGGACGGAACACCTCCATCCCGAAACGGGCCAGGTCGTAGTGGGCGGTGCCGGTGGCCATCATCTCGATGGCGCAGCAGGCCAGACCGAAGGTGGCAGGGAACATGGAGCGGGTCCTGGCCCAGGCGGCGGCCTTGTCGATGGTGCTGAGCATCACACCCGGGATCTGGGGCATCAGGCCGCCTCCTGTCGGGGTGCGTCGGCCGCGTAGCGGCGCCGGCGGTGCACATTCCAGTCCAGGGCGCCCCGCTTCCAGACGTAGACGAGGGTCTCCAGCACGAAGAGGGTGAACAGCCCCATCGCCGCTATCCCGTACCAGCCCAGAGCCTGCCACTGCACACCCCATGCGAACAAGAAGACGATCTCCACGTCGAAGATCACGAAGAGCATGGCCACCAGATAGAACTGCACCGGGAAGCGCTGCACCGGCTCCACTTCGGGGATGATCCCGCACTCGTAGGGAGCGAGCTTCTCCCGGGAAGGGCGGTTGGGGCTGGCGAGACGGGACAGCACCAGCGACACGACGACGAAGCCCGCCGCCAGGACGAGCATCACCGCTACGGGAAGGTAGTCGGCCAACGTCATTGCCCGCCTGACTCTAGGAGGCGTAGCGAAGGAGGGGGAAGTCCGGAGCCGACGTCGACTACCTGATCGGGAGCGGACGGACCATGCCTGCCAGAATCCCGTAAGCAGCCTCTCCCGCACCCTTCTCGTCTTCGTCCAGGAGGTTGGCCATGACCTTCAGCGTCCATTCCATGAGCGGGCGGTTGCGCAGCCCCACGTGGGCGAGGCTGCGCATCACGGGCGGGTTGCCGATCAGCTTCACGAAGATGCGGGCCATCTTGTAGTAGAGGCCGTACTCCTGCTGCAGGCGGAGCTCATAGCCCCGGAGCAGCTCCAGGTCCCGGCCGCCCAGCGCCCTCGATACCTGGTCGGCGGCCATCCGACCCGTCTCGTAGGCGTAGGAGATGCCCTCGCCGTTCCAGGGGTTGATGGCGCCCGCCGCGTCCCCCACCGTGATCCAGTTGGGCCCCACCAGCGGGCTCTTGGAGAACGACATCGTCAGCTTGCCCCCTTCCGGCTTGGAGAGCCGGGAATGCTCTCCCAGATCCCAGTACTCGGGCGCCGAGTTGTTGACGTAGTCGTTCATCATCCGGGTGGTGTTCACCTTCTTCCACCGCTTGAACGTGGACAGCAGGCCCACCCCCACGTTCACGGTCCCGTCCCCCAGGGGGAACACCCAGCCGTATCCCGGCATGGTGGCGCCGCTGTCGTCCCGCAGGTCGAGCTGGCTCTCCAGGAAGGAGTCGGCGGAGCGGGGGGAGGAGTAGTAGCCCCGGGCCGCCAGGCCCATCGGGTAGTCCTTTCGCCGGCCGGTACCCAGAGTGCGGCCGAAACGGTTGAGGGAGCCGTCCGCGATCACCACCACGTCCGGGGTCAGCCGCTCCGTCTCGCCGTCGTGGCTCAGCTCGACTCCGACCAGGTTCCCGTCCTCCACCAGTGCCTTGGCCTCGGTCCTCTCCTGTACCCGCACTCCCTGCTTCTCGGCCAGCGCGGCCACCTGCTCGTCCAGGTCCCGGCGGCGGATCACACCACCCCAGTCCGGGAACCGGCTGTGCTGGGGCCAGGGCATCTCCAGCATGAGGTCGTCGCCGGCGTAGGAACGGAGGCCGGTTATGCGATGGAATTCGGGGCGATCGAAGTCGAAGCCCATCTCGGTGAGCTGCAGGATGGCCCGGGGTGTGAGGCCGTCACCGCATGTCTTGTCGCGGGGGAACTCCTTCTTCTCCACCAGCGTCGTCCGGTGCCCGGCCCGGGCCAGCCAGTAGGCTGCGGAGGCCCCGGCCGGCCCACCGCCGACCACCAGGACTGAGGGAGAGGACATCCCCCGAGGATATCGACGACTCCGGACAGGGGAGAATCCTGACCCCGGTGTGCCGGCCCGGGCCCGGCAGGCGGGTACCGTTCTGGCATGGAACGGGAGAGACTCGACTGGGTCGGATACGGCGCGGGCGCCCGGGAGTTGGCCGGGCAGGTGGCCGGGAGCGGCTACCGGCCAGACATCATCCTCGCCATCGCCCGGGGAGGGCTATTCGTGGCCGGCTCGCTGGGCTATGCCCTGGCGGTCAAGAACCTCTACGTCATGAACCTGGAGTTCTACACGGGGGTAGGGACCCGCCGGGACGTGCCGATGGTCCTGCCTCCCTACATCGATCCCATGGAGCTGAGGGACACCCGCGTCCTGGTCGTGGACGACGTGGCCGACACCGGGCTCACCCTCCAGGCGGTGCACGAGTTCTCGGCCGATGTGGTGGCGGAGTCCCGCACCGCAGTCCTGTACCAAAAGCCCACCTCGGTCGTCTCCTGCGACTACGTGTGGCGCCGCACCGACCGCTGGATCGACTTCCCCTGGTCGAGTGAGCCGCCCCTGGTGGAGGGGGGGACGGTCGATGCCTGACACACCGTCCCGGGCGACGGTGCGGCGGCTGCCCCGCTACCTGCGTGCTCTGGAGGGGGCGGGGGACTCACCCAGCATCTCCTCGGAGGAACTGGCCTCCGCCGCCGACACCAATGCCGCCATCGTCCGCCGCGATCTGAGCCTCCTCGGCTTCTCGGGAGTGCGGGGGGTGGGCTACGACGTGGCGAGCCTGCGCGCCCATATCCGGGGAGAGCTGGGCATCACGGCCGACGTGCGGGTGGGGATCGCAGGAGCCGGGAACCTGGGTCGTGCCCTGGCCAACTACGGCGGGTTCGGGAGACGCGGGTTCCGGGTCGTCGCCCTCTACGACATAGACCCGGAGAAGGTGGGAGACGACGTGGCGGGTGTCCCCGTCAAGCACCTCGACCACCTCGCCTCCGATGGCCGGGAAGGCGAGATCGACATCGGGATCATCGCCACGCCCGGGGCGGTCGCCCAGGACGTGGCCGAGAGGTACGCGGCAGCCGGAGTCCGCTCCATCCTCAACTTCGCCCCCACCCGGGTCAACGCCGGGGAGGGAGTGGAGATCCGCCAGGTCGACCTGGCGACGGAGCTCCAGATCCTCAGCTACTACCGCTCCCATCCGTGACGGAGCCCGGCACGTGCCCCAGCTTGTCGGGGTTGATGACGCTGCGGATGGCGGTGATGACGCCTTCCTCGAACTCGAAGGTCATCACGCCGTAGATCCCATCGGGCATCTCGAGTCGCAGGGCCAGGCCCCCGTTGGCCCGCACCGGGCGGGCGGTTCCACCCTCCCTGGCACCGCGCCGGGTCACGTTGAGCAGGAAGGTCGCCACCCGATCCGCCCCATGCACGGGATGGCGGGCGGCCCGGCGCTTGCCACCGCCGTCCGACCACAGGACCACATCGGCTGCCAGCCGCGCCACGAGCTCGTCGACGTCTCCCGCCGCCAGAGCGCGCAGGAAGCCGTCCACCACCGCCCGATCCGACTCCCCCTCCAGGGGACGGGCCCGGGCGGGGTCACCTACCCGGCTGCGGGCCCGGGCCCCGATCTGGCGGCAGTTGCCCACCGAGCGTCCCACGATGGGTGCGATCTCGGCATAGTCGTAGTCGAAGACCTCCCGCAGCAAGAACACGGCCCTCTCCACCGGGTTGAGCCTCTCCATGGCCGTGAGCAACGCCATGGAGATCCGCTCCGCCTCCGCCACCCGGTCGGCCGGGTCGCTCTCGACATCGGTGACGATCGGCTCCGGCAGCCACGGACCCACATAGCTCTCCCTGCGACGGGCTGCGGATCGCAGCCGATCGATGGCGAGACGGGTGACGACGGTGGTGAGGAAGGCGGCCGGCTCATCTACCCGCTCCCAGTCGGTGCTGGCCCATCTCAGCCAGGCTTCCTGCACCACGTCTTCCGCCTCCATGACGCTGCCCAGGATCCCGTAGGCGATGGCGATGAGCCGCCCCCGCTGCGCCTCGAACTGCTCCACGCTCATGCTGCCTGCGCCGGGTCTCGACGCCGTTCGGTCATGCCCGCTCCAGGTACTGTCGGTAGGTGCCCCCCGCCACCAGGGGGTCGGTTCCCAGGTGCAGGCCCCGGCGGAACCCGTCGACCGACTTGCCTCCCAGGGGCAGCCGGATCCGAAGCCAGCGCCGGTTCCTCGCCTGCAGGTAGTCGAGCACCATCTCGTCCAAGGAAAGCACCTCCGGGCCGGCCATGTCCGCCACCCGCCCGGAGGGTCCGGCCTCCACCAGCTCCGCCAGCCGGTCGGCCACCACGTCCGCGTCGACGGGGCGAACGGGAATCCTCCCCGGCACCGGGACCATCCGCAACCTCCCGCCGATCTCGTCCACCAGGCGGGGGATGAAGCTGTGGAACTGGGTGGTCCGCAGGATGCTGTAGGGCACACCGCTGTGCTCCAGGCGCCGCTCCACCTCCCGCTTGGCCTGGTAGTAGGGGAAGGGATGGTCGTCGATTCCCACGATGGAGATGTAGACGGCGTGGGCCACGCCTGCTTCCCGGGCGGCCTGCCACAGGCCCGCCGACCCCTCCACCTCCTGGCGGGGATGGCGGGGATCGCTGGCGAGATGGACGATCACGTCCACTCCCCCCAGTTGGGCGGCGCTCGGCGGCGCCGCCAGGTCGAAGCGGACATGGTCGCCGTCCGTCGGTGCTCTGGTCCCGATCAGGGCCTCATGGCCGGCCTCCCGCAGCCGGGGCACCACCCGGCGACCCAGGTCACCGCGGCCTCCCGTCACCAGCAAAAGCATCTGTCGCTCCTCTCGTTGGGATTCTCACTCCCTTGACGAGACGGGGTGGGCCTATGTGACAGGACCGCCCGGGGATCGGCGGCCGGGGTCAGGTGCTTCGGGCCTGGATCTCCTCATACTGCTTCAGGCCCACCAAGAAGGCCGCGAAGATGATCGCCGAGACGATCATGTAGGTGAGGGGGATTATCCGGATCTCGAAGGCATTCAGGCCCTCGATGCTGTCCGGGCGCGGCCCCCGGGGGGCGTAGAGCACGAACAGCAGTGAGTTGATCGCCATCCATCCCGAGACGCCCGCCCCGGTGACGAGGAAGGCCAGCTTCTTCCCCAGGTTGGTGAACGTGATGAGGAAGATGCTGCCGTAGAAGACCGCGATCGAAGCCAGGGTGAGGATGATCCCCGTGACGAACAGGTTGGCCGAGAGCAGCTCGCGCATCAGCTCACGCATCAGGGTCCCACCTCCTCATCGGCCATTCCTGTGAGGTCGGCGCCCCGCAGGTACCGGGCCAGTAGCTCGATGTCCTCCAGGGGGAGCACCTGGCCGAAGGCCGGCATCCTCCCCGACCCGAAGCCGTTGAGGCCGTAGGGCGTCTCGGCCTCGGATCCGTTGATGATGAACTGGACCAGGAGATCGTTCTCGGGGTCCTCGGCGCCGGGCCCGAACTGGATGACGGGGCGCCCATCCCACAGGGCGGGCCCGAAGCCTCCCGCTCCCGCCTCGTACGTGAAGGGAACCCCGGCGGAGAACCCGGCGGTGTGGCAGCGGGCGCAGTACCCGTTGAAGAGGAGCACGGCCCTCTCCGCCTGCTCGGTGTCGCCGTCGAACGCGGCCTCCGCCACACCCTCCATGTCGAACTCCCAGCGCTGCTCCTGGAGCGACTCCTCCAGGAAGCCAACGCCCTCCTCGGCGGTCCCCCGCAGGTCCTCGACGTTGTTGGCCGTGACGTCCAGGTTGAGGGCCAGGGTCTCCCAGTTGGCCACTGCCGACTCGGCGGCCTCGGCGTCCGGCTGGCCGGCGGTCTCGGGGTTCGTGGGATCGAGGTCGGGTACCACTGCCTCGGATGGGAGGGTGGCGTCTATGGCGCCCGCCACCTGGGCGGTGATGGTCTCCTCGGCAGACGTCGACAGCCCGTCCCCGTCGGGGTCCTGACCCCCTTCCAGGATGCTCCTCGCCTCCGTGGCGGCCTCCGCCACCCCGGGGGGAGGCTCCTCCCCCTGAGCCACGGACTCCAGCACCTCCACCGCCTCGGTGGCGGCGGCCAGGTCCAGCTCTCCGGCCTGCAGGTCGACGGCGTCCACTCCTTCGAACAGGTCTGCCAGTGCGTCGGTGGCGGCGGGAGACAGCCCCACGTCGGGATCCACCACGCCTTCGTCGAAGGCCTGGCGGACCCCTTCGGCCTGGGAGGTGAGGATCGGCTGCTCCCCCGACTCCACCAGGGCCTCCAGCTCGTCCGCCACCTCCCGGGCGGTGGTCAGGTCGTCGGTGCCCTCCACGCTCTGGGGATTCTCCGGATCGAGAGTCACCGGGTCGATCACCCGCAGCCTGTCCACCAGCTGCTGGCCTATGTCGACCAGCCCCGTCTCCACCGAGTCCGCCAGGCCGTCGCCGTCGGTGTCGATGCCCGATCCGGCCGCGTCCAGCAGGTCCCGGCCTTCGGTGGCGAGGGCGTTCACATCGGGTGCCAGCTCCGGCGCGGCGTTGATGTCCTCCAGCTCCTGACGCTGGCGGAGCAGGGCGGACTGGGCGGTCTCCTCGGCGTTGGCCAGGCGGTCGGCCTGAGCCTGGAGGGTGTCGTCCAGCTGGCCCACGGCCTCTTCCTGGGACACCTGGATGGTCTGCAGGTAGTTGACCACGTCCTCCACCTGGGCCTCGTTCATGGGGCCGCCTCCCGCCACGCCCCAGGGAGGCATGGGGGTGT
>JBKHJQ010000348.1:0-3434 GCA_046538055.1 Actinomycetota bacterium | reverse complement strand
GGCCCCATCGGTGCCGATACCGACACCGTGGTCGTAACCGAGGAGGTGGAACGTGTCAGAGCCGAGTGTGATCCTGGTAGATGTTCCGGAGGGGGGCACCGTCGATGTCGGCTTCCTCGAGGACCTGGGCCATCCAGTGACGATCTGTCACGGACCGGGACCGGGAACGCTCTGCCCCATCCTGACCGGGGAGGGATGCCCCAAGGCCGAGTCCGCTCACGGTATCGTGTTTGCCCTCGACCTGGATCGGCCCCAGCATCGCAAGATCCTCGAGCGATACAAGGCCACGCTGCCGGAGGACGTACCGATAGACGTTGTCGCCTCACCGGACCAGGCCCAGCATTACCACCAGCTACTGGCAGACGTTCGCGTGCTGACTGCTCTTCCAGGCATAGCGGATCTGGATGGGTTGGCGGCAGAGGTGGAGGCGGCCGACCGAAGCTGAGGCCTGACGCACGCCGACGACACGCTCGCGCGTGTCGTCGGCGCGGATAGTCCCGGGATCTGCCCTACTCCGTCAGTTCGAAGAACCTCCGAGCTCGGAGTTCGTCAGTGGGTGAATACAGCTCGAAGCGATATCTCCCCGGATCCCTGTCCTCGCCGTCCACGTGGAACTGGAACTCCATGTGGGAAACGTTCCCGTAGTTGTCGTAGTGCCAGACGATTGTCGGCTTGCTTCCCGACACCGGGCAGGGATGCACTACCTCGCCGTCCGGGTCCAGCCACTGGTACGAGCCGCCCCCGAACCAGGAGGACTCGAATACGGTCACCCGGACACAGGGCACATTCAGGTCGAATGTGACCCCCACCTGGTCGGAGTCACAGATCCCCACTTCCGTCGCCGCCACTCCCATCTCGGGCAGGGTGGTCGTGGTGGTGCTGGAGGACGTAGAGGATGTCGATGACGTGGCCGTCGTGGCGACCGTGGAGGTCGTGGTGGACGGGGTGATGGGCCTCAGATCCAGCGCCCTGGCCAGAAACGACGCCATCTGATCCCGCAGGACCAGGGCATCGGGGCAGAACTCGGTGTTGGCGGGCGGGTTGCAGCCCCGAGTCACGCCGGCGGTGGCCAGCCGGTCGATGTCGGCCTCGAAGACCGATCCGTCGTCGTCGGTGAACTTGTCACCACCGCCGTCGTCGGTGTAGCCCATGGCCCTCACCAGGAACGCCGCCATCTGTCCACGCGTCACATGCGCGTCGGGGCAGAACTCGGTGTTGGCGGGCGGGTTGCAGCCCCGAGTCACGCCGGCTGTGGCCAGCCGGTCGATGTCGGCCTCGAAGACCGATCCGTCGTCGTCGGTGAACTTGTCACCACCGCCGTCGTCGGTGTAGCCCATGGCCCTCACCAGGAACGCCGCCATCTCGCCACGCGTCACAGCCTCACTCGGGCAGTAGAGGTCGTTGTCGGGTGGATTGCAGCCCCGGGTGATTCCCTCGGCGGCTATCGCCTCGATGTTGCCCTCGTGGACGTTGCCGTCGTCGTCGGAGAACGTGCCTGTTGCCAGCGCAGCCAGACCCAGCATCCCGATCAGGAGCAGCAGGGTCGTGGCCAGCGCGGCTGATTTCCGCAACCTGGACATGATGTCCCTCCCTCGGGTCCGGGCGTCGTGCCCGGGCCCTAGGTCCCAACATATGGGTCGAACGCCAGGTGGCCTAGAGGCTTAGTGCTCGAACGGGGAAGCCCTTCTGCCGCCGCAGGCGGGAGGCCGGCCCCATCAGCAGGGGGAGGGAACCTGGGGGTGGTTGGGTTCCCGACGGTACGGATGCAGCCAGGCGAGCGCCCGGGACTCGTTCTCGAAGATCTGCGCCGGGAAGGGGCTGTCGGAGAAGCGGGCGAATGCCCCCGCCAGGATGCGGGCCGTGGGGGAGATGTCGGCCAGGATCGCCACGGCCGTCACGCAGTCCGCCGCCTCCCGGCTGCGCATGTAGAAGCTGCGAGCCTCCGGGGAGAGGAAGGAGACGTTCTCGGCGTAAACGAGTAGGGGGCGCTTGGCCCCTCCGCCGGCCCGGCAGCAGGCATCGACTCCCAGACGAGCATCCTCCAGGCCGATCTCCGCTCCCGGCCGCACCCGGCTCCGCAGGACCCCGTCGGAGCCCAGCCAGATTCTGTCGGTCCGCGTGTCGATGGCGTCCTCGGCGGAGTCGACCGGGATGCTGAGGGGCAGCGTCAACTCGAACGTGCTCCAACCCTCGACGTGGTCGTAGGTGAGGTCGCCGCCCATCAGCCGGGCGAGATGGCGGGAAATGGTCAACCCCAGGCCCACCGACTCGGAGTGCTGGCGCCTGTGCAGGGCACGCTGGTAGGCATCGAAGATACGCTCCCGCTCGGATTCAGGGATGGGCGAGCCGTCGTCTGCCACCCGCAGGTAGGCGTAGTCGCCCCGAGCACCGGCTGTCACCCGCAGCCGCTCTCCTCCGTACCGATCGGCGTTGGTCACGAGGTTGCGGATGATCTGGCGGACCTTCCCGGTGTCCCCGACTGCCACCGGATCCGGGTCGTACTTCTCCACGTCGGTGTCCGGGTGATCGGTGGCGGCCAGGACCTCGGAAGCGACGGATGTGAGCTCGACCGGCTCCGACGTCACCTGTAGCCGCCCCGCCTCGGCCCTCTCCACCGCAAGCAGGTCCTCGGTCATCGCCAGCGCCTCCCGACCCTCGTTGACCGCCATCGAGGCGTACTCCACGACCTCTTCCCGGTCGAGGTCGTCCAGATGGGTTGTGAGCAGCTCGGCCATGCCCACCGCCCCGGTGAGGGCGTTCTTCATGTCGTGGACGAATCCACCGATGAGGCGATTGCGCTGCTCGTCCAGATCCCGCACTCGGCGCACGATGGTGACGAGGGAGAACTGGGCGGCCACGGTCACCAGGACCTGGATGATGGAGAACGTTGTGGCCGTGGCCGGATCCCAACGCTGCCCCGTGTCGAACATCCAGGACACCACCAGGCTGGTGCCCATCCAGGCCAGGGCATAGGGGAAGAGGAGACGCACCTGGGCGGCGGGTGCCAGCACCGCCCCGGCGGTGATGATCAGGATGCCCCAAGCAACCGACACTGGCGCCAACCCCGCCGTCGTGATGATCAGCCCGATCCCTGTGGTATCCAGGAGAAGGCGGGCCAGGAGGGAACGGCTGTGGTCCGGGCGGCGAAGGGCGTCCACCAGCGTCGGAACCGCCGCGGCCGGGAGGATCCACAGCTCCGGGCGGCCCTCCAGCACCGCGAAGATGGTGTTGACGACGAGAGCGCCCAGCGCCGTCCACAGCCGCGTCCGGGCGTAGATGGCTGCCAGGTCAACCCGGCCGAGGGCGCCTACCGACTGGCTCTGGTTGGATCCGGCGCCGCCCCGGAGGAAGGAACTCTCCATCACCCCATGGATCGGCAGGGCCGGTGACTTCCTTGAGATCGGAGGTCATTCTCCGGCGCCGCATTGGCGTGG
>JBKHJQ010000347.1:0-3440 GCA_046538055.1 Actinomycetota bacterium | reverse complement strand
CCGCCTGGGCGGTCTCGGTGGCGGTGAGCTTGGCCATGGCCGCCAGCGGGGTCACCGCCTCGGTGTCTCCCCGGTCGTAGGCCGACGCCGCCTCGTACACCAGGAGACGGGCGGCGGTCACCCGGGTGGCCGCATCCGCCAGGGGATGGGACACCGCCTGGAACTGGGAGATGGGACGGCCGAAGGCCTCCCGCTCGGTGGCATGCCGGGAGGCGATGCGCAGGGCCGCCTCCGCCATCCCCACCGCCAAGGCGCCCACCGATGGGCGGAACAGGTCGAGGGTGGCCATCGCCACCCGGAACCCGCCGTCGACCTCACCCAGCAGATGCTCGGCCGGTACCGGGACCCCGTCGAAGGCGAGGTGGCCGATGGGATGGGGCGAGAGCATGTCCACTGCCGTGCCCTCCAGGCCCTCGCTGTCGCCCGGCACCAGGAAGGCGGAGACGCCCCGTGACCCCGCCCCGGGGGTGGTGCGGGCGAACACCACGTACACGTCGGCGTCCGGGGCGTTGGATATCCAGGCCTTCTCCCCGGTCAGGCGCCACCCGTCGCCGTCCCGCTCTGCGGCCAGTTCCAGTGAGGCGGCGTCGGAGCCGGCGCCCGGCTCGGTGAGGGCGAAGGCCGGCACCACCTCGCCCGCCGCCACGCCGGGGATCCACCGCCCGGCCACCTCCGGGCGGGCGGACTGGTGGATGGGATAGGAGCCCAGCCCCTGCATGGCGAAGGCGATCTCGGCTTCGGTGTCGACCCGGGCCAGTCCCTGGCGGATCAGGCACAGGTCCATTGCCGACAAGCCGTCCTCGGGGTACAGCCGCGAAAGCAGCCCCGCCTCGGCCAGTGCCCCGATCAGCTTGCGGTTGACCCGGCCGGCCGGTTCCCGCGCCACTCCCTCTAGCTCGGCCGCAACACCCTCGGCGTGCGCCAGCAGGTCGGTCTGATCCGGGGTGAGGCCCATGGAGCCAACCTACCAGCCTGCTCGATTTGATCTTCGTCTCCTTCCGGCGGCACCATCTCGGCCATGGCGCTCGGTCTCGTCGTGATACTGGCTCTGTTCCTGGTGCTCGTGGCGGTAGGAGTGCTGGCGGCTATGGTGTGGTCGGACCGGCGGCGCAAGAACGAACCGTAAGCCTTCGCTTCGTTCTCCGACGTGGGGGACGGCCATCCGACTAGGTTCACCCCTCATGAAAGGCGTCTGCGTCGTCACCGGGGCCAGCCGGGGCATCGGCCGGTCGGTGGCCCACCGCATGGCGGCGGAAGGCTACGAGGTGGTGGCCACCGGGCGGGACGAGGACGCCCTGGCCGAAACCGCCGCCGGTGCCGCCACACCGCTCAAGACCGCCGTCCTGGACGTGTCACGCCCCGCGGAGGTGGAGGAGTTCTTCGCCGGCCTGGAGGTGGACGTCCTGGTCAACAACGCCGGTGTCGCTCCCTCCAACCCGGTGCATCGCACCACCCTGGAGCAGTGGGAGACGGCGATGAGGGTCAATGCCACCGGACCCTTCCTCTGCACCCGGGCCGTCATCGGGGGCATGCGGGAGCGGGACCGGGGCCGGGTCATCACCGTGGCATCCATGGCCTCCCACCACGGGAGCCGCTACACCGCCGCCTACACCGCCTCCAAGCACGCCGCCCTCGGGTTCATCCGGGTGGTGGCGGCGGAGGTGGCAGGCACCGGGGTCACCGCCAACGCCGTTTGCCCCGCCTACGTCGACACCCCCATGACGGACGCCTCGGTGGTGAGGATGGAACAGAAGACGGGGATGGACCAGGCCTCCGCCCGCGACTTCCTCTCCAACCTGGTCCCCCTGGGCCGGCTCCTGGAACCCGACGAAGTGGCCCACGCCGTGGCGTTCCTCGCCTCCCCGCAGGCGGCGTCCATCAACGGCCAGAGCATCATCCTGGACGGGGGAGGCCTCCAGAAGTGAGCCCGTTCCGGGGCTCGGTCCCCTTCACGTCGCGGTGGGAGCACTTCGACCTGGAGATCGGCGAGGGGGTGGCCACCGTAACCTTCGACCGTCCCGACCGGCTCAACGCCCTCACCTTCGAGGTCTACGCCGACCTGCGCGACCTGCTGGGGGAGCTGGCCCACCGCGACGACACGTCCGCCCTGGTGATCACCGGGAAGGGCCGGGGGTTCTGCTCGGGAGGGGACGTGGACGAGATAATCGGGCGTCTGCTGGAGATGGACTCCCGCTCCCTCCTCGACTTCACCCGCATGACCGGGTCGGTGGTGGAGGGGATCCGCCAGCTTCCCATGCCCGTGATTGCCGCCGTCAACGGGGTGGCGGCCGGGGCCGGGGCGGTGATCGCCCTCGCCTCCGACTTCCGCCTCCTGGCCCGCTCCGCCCGCTTCCACTTCCTGTTCACCCGGGTGGGCCTGGCCGGTGCCGACATGGGCTCGGCCTATCTCCTTCCCCGTCTGGTGGGGCTGGGAAGAGCCACCGAGCTGCTCATGCTGGGCGAGGCGGTGGACGCCGATGAGGCTCTCCGCCTGGGCCTGGCCACCTCGGTCCACGACGACCGCGAACTGGGGGAAGAGGCGGAGGCGCTTGCCCGCCGCCTGGCCGGCGGCCCCACCTTCGCCTACGCCGCCACCAAGCGGCTCCTCACCGCCGAACAGGACATGAGTCTCGGTTCCGCCCTGGAGCTGGAGGCCGTCACCCAGGCCCTTCTCATGACCAGCCACGACCACGCCGAGTTCCACCGGGCATTCCGGGAGGGCCGGGATCCACGCTGGAAGGGCCGGTGAGCCGCCTCATCAACCCCGACGGCCTTCCCAAGCCGGTGGGTTTCACCCATGCGGTGGAGTCGGAGGGACGGCGCACCCTGTACGTGGCCGGCCAGACCGGCCACCGGGGTGACGGGACGATTCCCGACGACCTGGTGGACCAGTTCCGCAAGGCCCTGGTCAACGTCTCCACCTGCCTGGAGGAGGCGGGCTTCCCGTCCGAGTCGCTGGTGCGGATGCTGATCTACACCACCGACGTGGCCGGCTACCGGGCGGAGCTGAAGCCTCTGGGACGGGTCTACCGGGAGGTGTTCGGCCGCCACTACCCGGCCATGGCCCTCTTCGGCGTCACGGAGCTGTTCGATCCGCGAGCCCGGATCGAGTTGGTGGCCACAGCAGTTCTGTGAGGCGCCCTCCCGGAAGATCGGACGGGAAAAGCGCCTCATTCGACCGCCGAACGTCAAGGGAGTGGTACGTTCCCCTATCGATCCACAGGAGGCGCTGATGGCGGACGTGACCAAGGTGATGCTGGAGGAGTCGGAGATACCCCAGGCGTGGTACAACCTGGTGCCCGACCTGCCTGAGCCGCCCCCGCCGCCCCTCCATCCCGGGACCCTGGAGCCGATCGGCCCCGACGACCTCGCCCCCCTCTTCCCCATGGACCTCATCGCCCAGGAGGTCACGCCCGAGCGCTATGTGGATATCCCCGGGG
>JBKHJQ010000346.1:0-3440 GCA_046538055.1 Actinomycetota bacterium | reverse complement strand
CCCTGGTGCTGGTTGCGGTGATGGCCCTGACCCTGATGGCGCTGGCACCGGCGGCAGCTACCGATCAAAGCTACGAGTTCCCCGGTCCCAATGCCTTCGACATCGCAGCTGCTCCCGGCGGTAGCGTCCTCGTCGCCCAGGGCAGCACCGTTCACGAAATCCGCAAGGGCACCACGGCATTGGTGGCGGAGATCGAGGCCATGGGCCCCATCAACGGTCTGGCGACGCTGGGGCGAGGTGACTTCCTCGCCACCACCCAGTCTCCCGACCGGGCGGTGGAAGGGAAGCTGTGGCGGGTATCCCGGGGTGGTGTCCGTTCAGTGGCCGACCTGGGAGCCTTCGAGCGGGCTGCCGACCCGGACGCCTTCGAGGGTCCCGGGTGGAAGGACCAGCGCTGCGAGGAGGTGGACGGGTTCAGTGTCGGGCCCCAGACCAATCCCTTCCACCTGGAGGCCCTTTCCGGTGGATCGGCCCTGGTCGCCGATGCGGCAGGGAACACGCTCCTCTCGGCGACGACTGCCGGTCGGGTCGACTGGGCGGCGTTGTTCACCCCTCCTGTCGATGCCAACGGCGACTGGCTGGTCCGATTCCACCAGGACACCTCCGACGGTCCCATCCCCTGCTACGTGCAGCCCGTTCCCACCTCGGTGGCGATCGCCCCCGACGGTGACTATTACGTGGGCACCCTGACGGGGTCTACCGCCGATCCCGGCGCCAACCTGCACGACCCGGCCGACGACATACCAGGTGTCGACGCCCGGGGACTCTCGGCGGTGTGGCGCGTCGACTCCGGCGCCCGTCACGCGGTCTGCTCCGAGGACGGGTCCGGACCCGGCTGCACCAAGGCGATCGCCGGTCTCACTTCGGTAATCGATGTGGCGTTCGGTCCGGACGGGAGCCTGTACGTGCTGGAGTACGACGCCAACGGATGGTGGGCCGCGTTCGGTCCCGGCGGTCCTGCGGGCTCCCGTCTCCTGCGTTGCGACCCTGCCGTGGACCAACACCGCGACCACTGCGATGTGGTGGCGGGGGAGTCGGAGCTTCTGCTGTTCGCAGGGGCGATCACCTTCGACAAGTCAGGCGACCTGTGGATTCTGGAGGGCAATGTCCTCCCCGTCCCTGTCGTCCGTTCCCTCCACCTCCCGTAGAGCTTCCCTCTGGGTCGAGGGAAGGTCGAAGGCGGAGAGTCTTCGTATGCTGACTCTCCGCCTTCGGCCGCGTCACTTCGGTGTGTCGACTATCTCCGTAAGGGACGTTGGCGCCACCACCGCCCCACGCCCCGCACAGCCGCTCCGGCGGTCACGGCCCAGGCCAGCCACAGGACCCAGTCCCCGAACCGCACGTAGAGGGTCTCCTCCGTGGAGACGGGGATGTCCACCACGTACGCGGCCTCCCGGTCGGCCGGTATCCAGGTGAGGAGCCGCCCCCGGGCGTCGAAGGCGGCGGAGGTGCCGCTCACCGCCGCCAGGAGGGTGGGACGCCCCGACTCCACCGCCCGGACTGCCTCGTAGGCGGCCTGCTGGGGCTGGGCCCAGGTGCCCTGGAACGTCCAGGTGCCGCCCTGGACCACGGTCAGCTCGGCTCCGAGCAGGGCGAGGCGGCGGCGCATGGCGGGGAAGGTGGACTCATAGGAGATGAGAGGCCCCACCTCCACACCCGCCACACCGATGGTGCTCACCTCCTCTCCCCGGGCCCGGTCCTGGCGGGCCGCCTCTGTGAAATCGGCCACCCATCCAAACAGGGGGCGCAGGGGTATGTACTCCCCGAAGGGCACCAGGCGCTGCTTGGCGTAGGAGGCGACCGGGCCGTCGGGGGTGTAGTGGACGAACACCTTGCGGATGCGTCCCTCGTCCACCCGGGCGTCGATGTTGACCAGCACCGGGGCGTCCACCGCCGCAGATACCTCCCGCAGCCGCCGGTCGACCTCCGGCTCCCGGCTGGGGTCGAACCCGACGCTGCTCTGGCCCCACACCACCATCTCCGCCCTTCCGTTCGCCACCCTGCGGGTTAGGTCCAGATGCGCCCCCAGGCGTTGGGTGGCGTCGTCTATCACCCCCGGCTGGATCCCCGCCACCGACACCTCCCCGGTCACCTCCGGGTCGGGCCTCCCCACCCCGTAGGCCACCATGGCGGCGGGAATCGCCGCCGCCAGGCCCAGGGCCAGGATCCGCCGGTTCCGGGGACCCGGGAGGAGCGCCACCGCCAGGGCCGTGTTGGTGGCCACCAGGAGGTAGCTCACCAGCCACACCCCTCCCACCGCCGCGGTCTGCAGGACCGGGCCCACCTGCCACTGGGTGAGCCCCCACATCCCCCAGCTTCCGCCCAGGTACTCCCAGGAGCGCACCCCTTCTACGGCCACCCACACCGACGGGACGACTGCCAGGGCCCATACCGGTCGGCTGCCGGCGCGGCTCCGGCTGCCCAGGAACGTCCAGACGGCCAGGCCCAGCGGGAGCCAGAACACCCCGCCGAAGGCGGCGACGGGAATGGTGAAGAGCTCCATGTGGGGGATGAGCCAGTAGTGGAGGCTGGTGAGGAACCCGACTCCGCCCAGCCAGGCCCGCAGCATCGCCTCCCGGCGGGTGGGGGAGGTGGCCAGGATCACGATCACCGGGGCCACTCCCACCCAGCCCAGCCACCACCAGGACGGAGCCGGCATTCCCAGCGAGAGCAGGGCGCCAAGGCCGACGACCGCCAATCGGGGAAGCCATCGCAGCACCACCTGTCGCATGGAGGGGAGGGTATAGGGCCGCTGGTGGCCACCACCAGGTCCGGGCCCGACTCCCTCTCCCCCTCAGCGGGGATCGCCGGTTGTTATGGTCGGCATCACTCTCACCGCGAGGGATTGTGAACTGCCCCAACTGCGGACACGGAAACCGTGCGGGTGCCCGATTCTGCGCCCAGTGCGGTGACGCGCTGGAGATCACCTGCCCGGTCTGCTCGCACAAGTCCCCGCGCAGCGCCAACTTCTGCAGCAACTGCGGCCACGCCTTCGGGAAGGAGCCCGAGCCCGCTCTGGGTCGGGACGTGACCCGCTACGTCCCGCCCGAGACCCTCACCAAGATGACGGAGGTGCGGGCGGCCAACCCGATGCGGGGGGAGCGACGCACCGTGACCATGCTGTTCGCCGACATCCAGGGCTCTACCGCCGCCGCCGAGGGGCTCGATCCCGAGGAGTGGACCGAGATCGCCAACGGCGCCTTCGAGCACCTGATCGAGCCGGTCTACCGCTACGAGGGCACCCTCGCTCGCCTGCTGGGAGACGCGGTGCTGGCGTTCTTCGGGGCCCCCATCGCCCACGAGGACGACCCGGTGCGGGCGGTCCGGGCCGGCTTGGAGATCGTGGAGGCCATGGACGGATACAAGGCCGAGATCGCCCGGGCCTGGGGGATCCCCATCGACGTTCGGGTGGGCATCAACACCGGCCTGGTGGTGGTGGG
>JBKHJQ010000345.1:0-3447 GCA_046538055.1 Actinomycetota bacterium | reverse complement strand
GGGGAAGGGTGAAGGTGGGCCCGCTCCTCCGGTTCCTCTGGTACGGGGCCCGTCGGGGAGGCCTGCGGACCACCTACCCGTCGAAAGTCGAGGCCCTGGCCGACGACGCAGCTCTCGATCTTCCCGGAGCTCCCCGGGTGATCCCCCTCCCGGGCCATTCACCGGGGAGCGTTGCCTACCATTTCCACGGGGTGGAGGCCGTATGTGTGGGCGACGCCCTCACCACCGGTCACGTCCTCACGGGGGAGCAGGGGCCCCAGCCGGCACCGTTCACCGACGACCCCGCCCAGGCGCTGGAGTCTCTCAGCCGTCTGGAGGATCTGGGCGTCGCCTGGGTGCTGCCCGGTCACGGGCCTCCCTGGAAGGGCGGTGCGGGGGAGGCGGTGCGACGGGTGCGCGCCGCGGCCGGCTGACCCCCTCAGCGGGGGAGGGCGGCCGCCGCCTCCTCCAGCCAGCTGGGATCCACGTCCGCCCACCAGCGCGGGTCGAGCACCTCTCTCAGGGCCCGGGGTTCGCTCAGGGAGGCGCCGGCTCCCCTCCCCAGGGTGGCGGCGGCTCCCAGGGCGGCCGCCGCCACCGCCGTCGCCCCGGTGCCCAGGTCCCAGCGGCGGGAGGCAATCAATCCCGCCACGAAGGAGTCGCCCGCCCCGGTGGTGTCCACCACCTCCACCGCCGGCGGCGACATCCTCACCTGCCGGTCGTGACGGAGGAGGGTGAGGGGTCGGTCGCCGTCGGTGATCGCCAATGTCCCCACACCGGCCGCCAGGTCCGAGACCGGGTCGGCCACTGCTTCGATCGACCGCCTGCCCGCGGCCACCACGGCTGCACCCTCCAGGGCCGGGCGGAGGGTGGGGCCCAGGGCCCGGGCCACGCCGGAGGGAACGTCCACCGAGAAGGGGATGCCGAGTCGCCGGGCGACGGCCAGTGCCCCGAGGGCGGACGACCGCTGAGGCTCCTCCAGGAGGGCGTAGGCGGACAGGTGGAGCCAGTCGCAGCCCTCCTCCCAGCCGGCCACCCCTCCGAAGGTGCGGTTGGCGCCCCGCAGGCCGATCATCGTCCGCTCTCCGTCCGGGTCCACCACGATCACGTTCATCCCGGTGGTGTCGTCGCCGGTGGTCGCGACCCTGGATACGTCGACTCCCAGCCTCGCCAGGTCCCCCGTCGCCCTACGACCGAAGTCGTCGGCACCCACCTGGGCCAGGAGCATGGTTCGGAAGCCGAGACGGGTCAGGACCACCGCAGTGTTGGCGGCCGAACCGCCCACTCCCATCTCGGTCTCCCGGGCGAAGGCCTCCTCCCCGGAGCGGGGATAGCGGTCTACCCGCACAACCAGATCCAGGTCTATGTCTCCCAGGCAGGCGACCGAGCCCATGAATGGAGACGGTAACCCCGCCGTATACCCTCCGATGCGATGATCGTCCAGGTCTACACAGTCCAGAGCGCGGAAGAGGCCCGGGCCGTGGCCGGTCTGGGAGTCGACCATGTGGGGGTGACCATCTCGGAGCGGGGGTTGCCAGGCGAGGTCGACCTGGCCGCGGGTCGGGAGATCGTCGCGGCGCTGGAGGGAATGGCTTCCAGTGTGGCGCTCACGGTGGAGACCGATCCGGTGGCGGTGCAGATGTTCGTGGCGGCCGTGCGTCCCGACATCCTCCACCTGTGCGGCAGCACCGCCGAGTTCCCTCCGGCGAAGGTGGCCGAACTGCGCCGCTGGCTGGAGAGGCGCCGGATTCCCACCAGCCTGATGCAGGCGATACCCGTGACCGGCCCCGAGGCCGTGGGGGAGGCACGACGGTTCGCCCACCACGCCGACTGGCTCATACTCGACTCCGTCACCGACGACATCCAGGGAATCGGCGCCGCCGGGGTGGTCCACGACTGGAGGATCAGCCGCATGGTGGCCGAGGAGTCGACCGTCCCGGTGATCCTGGCCGGGGGCCTGGGCCCGGACAATGTCGCCCGGGCGATCCGGGAGGTGAGGCCGGCGGGAGTGGATTCGCTCACCCGCACCAACCGGGGGCTGCCCGGAGGGGGGTTCCGCAAGGACCTGGAGGCGGTGCGGAGGTTTGTGGAGGAGGCTCGCCGGGTGGGCTGACTACTCCCCGGCGTGCTTGCGGCGCTCCATCTCCACGCTGTCGACCAGCTCATTCCAGGAGGCGGTGAACTTCTCCACCCCTTCGTCTTCCAGTACCTGCATCACATCGTCGTAGTCGACCCCGGCCGGCTCCATGGCGTCGATCACGTGCCGTGCCCGGGCCATGTCCTCGGGACCGAAGGCGTTGGGTCGGGGACCGTGATCCTGGTAGGCGTCGATGGTGTCCACGGGCATGGTGTTCACGGTGTGAGGCGCCACCAGCTGCTCCACGTAGAGGGTGTCGGGGTAGTCGGGGTTCTTCACCGACGTGGAGGCCCACAGCGGCTTCTGTATCCGGGCTCCCCGCGCCGCCAGGACATCCCAGCGGGGGCCCGTGAACGTGTCCAGGAAGGCCCGGTAGGCGAGCTGGGCGTTGGCGACGGCCGTCCGGCCCCGCAGGGCCATCGCCTCCTCCGCCCCGATCTCCTCCAGGCGGCGGTCGACCTCGGTGTCCATCCGTGACACGAAGAAGGAGGCGACCGACATCACACGGGAGGCGTCGCCTCCGGCCTCCAGGTAGGACTCGATGCCGTCCAGGTAGGCCGCCATCACCTCCCGGTAGCGCTCCAGCGAGAAGATGAGGGTCACGTTGATCGAGATCCCCTCCCCGACCAAGCGCCGTATGGCAGGCAGGCCCTCGGGGGTGGCGGGCACCTTCACCAGCAGGTTGGGGCGGTCGATTCGCTTGACCCACTCCCTCGCCTCGGCCACGGTGGCCTCGGTGTCGTGGGCCAGGGTGGGGGTCACCTCCACCGAAACGAAGCCGTCCCGCCCGTCGCTGTGACGGTGCACGTCGCGGAGGGCATCGCAGCCCCGCTGGATGTCGGACGTCATGAGGGAGGCGATGATCTCGGTTGTGGCCGCCCCCCGGCCCGCCATCTCGGCCACATCGGCGTCGTAGTGGCCGGTGCCGACGATCGCCTTGGCGAAGATGGACGGGTTGGACGTGACACCGGTGATCGAGTCGTTCGTGATGCGGCGGTCCAGCTCGCCGTCGTCCAGCATCTGGCGGGAGATCTGATCCGACCAGGGGGAGACGCCGGCCAGGCGCAGCAGGTGCAGCGGAGAGAAGCTCATGTCCCCAACCCTACTGCGAGCCCTGTGCCACCCGGACTCCCGTCGCCGGACAAGAGGCGTGCTTGTCGCACCCGTCCGCCATCATGGGGGTGTGAGCGGAGCCACCATCCTCCACGCCGACCTGGACGCCTTCTACGCCTCCGTGGAGCAGCTCCTCGACCCGGCGCTGCGGGGAATCCCCATGGCGGTGGGAGCAGGGGTGGTCCTGGCCGCCAGCTACGAGGCGCGCGCCTACGGAG
>JBKHJQ010000344.1:0-3456 GCA_046538055.1 Actinomycetota bacterium | reverse complement strand
CCATCCAGGGAACGTTCGAGTCGGAGGTGGAGCCGCCCGAGGCGTCGGAGGGGGAGGCCTCCCTTTTCACGGAGTTCGAGACGGAACGGCCCACCTTCGCCGAGGACGACCTTTTCCAGCGCCTCCAGGATCAGGACGTGGTCGTGAACGCCGAGCCGGCCGACGCCCCTGCCCCGCTATGGCAGCAGATCGTGTTCGGGTTCGGACCGACCATCCTCCTGCTCTATATCTTCTTCCGCATCTTCCGCCGGGCCGGCTCGGCGATGGGCGGCCTGGGTGGCCTCGGCTCCAGCCGGGCCAAGCGTTACGAGGCAGGCAAGGAACGAACCACCTTCGAGGACGTGGCCGGCATCGAGGACGCCGAGGACGAGCTGGTCGAGATCGTCGACTTCTTGCGGAACCCGGAGAAGTACACCCGACTGGGGGGTGCGATCCCCAAAGGCGTGCTGCTGTCGGGACTTCCCGGGACCGGCAAGACCTTGCTGGCCCGGGCAGTGGCCGGCGAGGCAGCCGTCCCCTTCTTCAACCTGAGCGCCACCGAGTTCGTGGAGATGTTCGTGGGGGTGGGAGCCAGCCGAGTCCGGGACCTGTTCGAGCAGGCCAAGAAGCAGCAGCCCTCCATCGTGTTCATCGACGAGCTGGACGCCATCGGCCGGCGCCGGGGGGCGGGGGTTGGTCAGGGCCACGACGAGCGGGAGCAGACCCTCAACCAGCTCCTGGACCAGATGGACGGGTTCGAGGACCGGGAGCGGGTCATCGTCATGGCCGCCACCAACCGCCCCGACGTCCTAGACCCCGCCCTGCTGCGTCCGGGTCGCTTCGACCGGGAGGTCACCGTCGACCTCCCCGACCAGGACGGTCGGGAGGCGATCCTGCGGATACACACCTCGGGGCTGCGCCTGGCCGACGACGTCGACCTGGAGGTGGTGGCCAAAGCCACCATGGGCATGAGCGGCGCCGACCTGGCCAACATCGCCAACGAGGCGGCCCTCCTGGCCGCCCGGGCCCGCCACGACCGGGTGCGGGCCGAGGACTTCGACGGCGCCATCGACAAGGTCATCCTGGGAGGCCCCCGCCAGCCCCCCATGGACGAGTTCCAGCGGCACCTGGTCGCCACACACGAGGCGGGCCATGCCGTGGCGGCGTGGTGGACAGCCGACGCCGACCCGGTGCGGAAGGTGAGCATCGTGCCGCACGGGCGGTCGGGGGGAGCCACCAGCCAGCTTCCACAGGAGCGGCAGGTGTACCTGCAGCGCTACCTGATGGCCCGCCTGGCGGTCCTCCTGGGTGGCCGGGCGGCGGAGCGCAAGATGCTGGACGAGACATCCACGGGGGCCGAAGCCGACCTCACCCAGGCCACCCAGCTCGCCCGCCGCATGGTCACCCGTTGGGGGATGGGCGAGCTGGGGCCGATGGCCTACCAGACCGACTCGGAGCGGCCCTTCCTGGGCTACGAGCTGGCCAGCGACCGGGAGGTCTCCGAGGAGACCGCCGCCCGCGTCGACCGGGAGGTGGAGTCCCTCCTGCACGAACGGGAGGAGACGGTGGAAGAGCTCATCGATGAGCACCGCCGGGACCTGGAGAGCCTGGTGAAGCTTCTGGAGGAACAGGAGTCGGTCACAGCCGAGATGCTTCGCTCGGAGTGGGGTCCTCCGGCTTCGGAGCGGACCGGGCGGGCCTGATCCCCCGACCCGGCTCACTCCTATCAGCGGAGGGGAGCGGTGCTCGGGCCGATTTCCATGTTGCATCGGCGGACGAGGCGGGTAGGTAGGAGGCAATCATGCTGACGCTTGTCTTCGCCGTCGCCGTGGGTGCCCTCTTCTTCCACGCCGCCCGCCGGGTGCGGGAGGAGGAGTCGCGTTCCTCCCCCCCGAGTCGTCCCCGCCGACCGGGCCACCCTGCTTCCCGGTCGCTCGTCCCGGGGTGGAGGGCGGTGGCCACCCCTCGCCTCCAGCGGATGGGGCTGCGGTTGGCGGCCGCGGCGCTGCCGGGGTGCGCGGCGGTGGCGGCAGGGGGGATGGCATTCGGGACGTGGGGCCTGGTGGCGGGCACGCTGGCGCTGGCGGCCGCACTGGCGTGGGCGGTCTGGCCGGAGGGGCGGCTCCTTCCTCGGCATCCCCGCCGGCGCGGCCCGCTCACGGAGAAGGAGCGGAGCGACTTCGAAGAGATCGTGGCCCGCCTCAGCCCGGAGGACTGACTGTTCGCCCACGTGGCAAACCCCCGGGCCTCCTCGTGCTCTACGTGCGGGGCGGGATGGGCTCCAGCCTCCAGCGGACGTAGCCACAGAACCCCAACAGCGCACCCACCACCAGGTTCCCCACGATGGAAGTGAGCTCCCCCCGGGTGGCGTGCCAGACGACTGCCCCGGCCATCACCACCATCAGGCCCCCGGCCGCCAGCGGGGTCAACCAGGGCATGATGCGGGTGAGGGAGGGAAGGACCAGGCCCAGCCCGCCCAGTATCTCGGCGATCCCCGCGATCACATGCACGGGGGTGCCCAGGTCGTACATCCAGGCCATCACCTCCGGCAGGCCCTGGGGGACTGCCAGATGGATCACCCCGGTCACGACGAAGTAGGCGCCCAGCACCCATTGCAGGGCCCACACCACACGGCTGCGTGTGCTCATCCCCCAATCCTATCCATCCGAGCAGGCTCGGATCGAGTGGGGCACGGTGCCGGTGGCCGCACCGTCCGCCCGGCCCCTCTAACCTCCCGGGGGTGAAAGGTGCTTCTCCAGCGGCAAGCGGCGGGTGGCGGCATGCTTGAGCCTCTCCGCCGCGACGACGTCCCCCGCGGCCTGGTCTTCTCGCTGGGATACCGGGTGGAGCCGGGGAGCCGCCTGGTTTTCCTGCAGAGCTCCTACGCCCGCCGGCGGGGAATGACCGCCGGCGACTTCCACACCCAGTCCCGCCACTCGATCGACTACATGCAGCGGGTGGCTGCCCGGGTCAGTCCCCAGGCCCGGATCGCCAAGGTGCGTCGCTACATGTCCAGCAGTCGCGGGCATCGCACCCCCGAGACGGTGGAGATCTGGAACGAGGCCTTCGACGGGGAGCTGCCCGCCTCCACCGCCCTGGAGGTCCCCGCCACCCCGCTATACGGCTCCGTCATCGACCTGCAGGGATGGGCCATCGCCCCGGCCGATCCGGACGTCGACCCCATGGAGCGCCTCTTCGGGGAGCGGCTCACCCCCGAGGCGGTGTCGGTGCGAGGTGACCAGCGGCTGTGCGTGGCTACGGCATCGCCCGGGGAGCGCGGCCCGGTCGAAGCCGAGGTGAGGTCGTGCCTGTCACGGATCGAAGCCGAGTTCGAGAGCCGGGGGGCAGACCCCGAGGACGTCGCCGAGCTCACCGTCTACTTCCGCGATCCCCGCTCCCAGGACGTGGTGGACGCCATGGTGTTCGGGCGGTACGGGGAACGGAGCCCGGTGGTGAACAGCGTGATCGTCTCCAACC
>JBKHJQ010000343.1:0-3468 GCA_046538055.1 Actinomycetota bacterium | reverse complement strand
CCTCAAGCCCATCGCCCTGCGTTGCGTGCTGGAGGTGGCCGAGGCTCTGCCCGGCCTCCCCATCGTGGGTTGCGGAGGAGTCACCACCGGGAAGGACGTGATCGAGTACATGATGGCGGGAGCGTCGGCAGTGGCCCTCGGGACGATCCACTTCGCCGAGCCCCGGGCGGCCACCCGGGTGCTGCGGGAGCTGGTCGGGTGGTGCGAGAGACAGGAGGTGATGGCCGTGTCGGAGCTGACCGGACGGCGGCGACCGTGGTGAGCCCGGATCACAACCCGATCATCGTGGCTCTCGACTTCTCCGAGGCTCGCGCCGCCGTGGAGACGGCCCGCACCCTCGTCCCGCACGTGGGCGGCTTCAAGGTAGGTCTCGAGCTGCTGATGGGCCCGGGAGCGGCGGTCGTGGCGGCCGTCCGGGAGCTGGGACTGCCGGTGTTCGTCGACGCCAAGCTGCACGACATCCCCAACACGGTGCGGCGCGCCGCTCGCAACCTGGGACTGCTGGGAGCCCGCTGGGTGACGGCGCACGGGAGCGGAGGGGAGGCGATGCTCACCGCCGCGGCCGAAGGGCTGGAGGAGGGCGCCCGGGGCCATCCTGGGGGGATACTCGCCATCACCGTCCTGACCAGCCTGGATGCCACCGACCTGGCTGCAACCGGCATAGCCGGCACACCCGGCCGCCAAGTCGCCCGCCTGGCGAAACTGGCCGCCTCCACCCCCATCGAGGGTGTGGTGTGCTCGGTGAAGGAACTGGGGGACGTCGCCCAGGTGGCACCCGACCTGACCCGGGTCACCCCGGGCATCCGGCCAGCGGGGGCTGACGCCCATGATCAGGCCCGGACCGCCACCCCCCGGGAGGCGATCGAGCGGGGCGCAGACTGGATCGTGGTGGGCAGGGCCCTCACCCGTGCCCCCGACCCGGCCGCCGCCGCCTCCGGACTGTGGAAGTCCCTCCAGGAGACGGGGTGAGCCGGCAGGCAGCAGTCCGGGCGACGGAGATCACATGAAGCGCCGGAGCAAACCAGGCGGCATCACCCGCAAGGCCCATCCGAGCGGCTTCCAGGGCCAGGCCGGAACCACGGCGTCGTCCGCCTTGCGGTCCATGGCAGCGATCATCGCTTCCACACCCCGGTCCAGCGGCGTCATGAAGGGGACACGCGCCCGTTTGCTGAGCTCGGTCCGGATGTAGCCGGGACGGAGGACCGTCACGGCGACGCCGGACCCCGCCATCTCGGTGCGAAGCGACTCCCCCAGGAAGGCGAGGGCGGCCTTGGAGGCGGAATAGACCGCGGCGCTGGACGGTAGCCCCCGCAGGGACGCCAGCGAGGAGACCAGCACCAGATGCCCCCTGTCCCTGGCCCGGAATATCTCCATGGCCGACTCGATCTGGGCGAGAGCCCCCACCAGATTCGTCTCCACGACCCGGAGGTTGTCGTCGAACCTCCCTGTTCCGATCCGGCCCCCTCCACCGAGGCCGGCGTTCACCACGACCACGTCCAGCCCCGCATGCTGCATGTCTGCTTCCCGGATCACCCTCTCCACCTGGGCGTGGTGGTTGACATCCAGAGTGTGGATCGACACCTTCCCGGGTGGGGCCGGGATGGCGGCTGCCACCTCTTCCAGGCGCCGGGTGCTTCGGGCGGCCAGGGCGACGGAGTCACCCCGGGCTGCGAGATGGCGGGCCATTTCGGCTCCCAGGCCCGAACTGCCTCCCGAGATGAAGTACGTGCTCACTTGTCCGAGGGGTACTCTGGCATGACATCACCGTAACGACCCCTGATACAGTCGACGCCGATCGCCCCTGGAGGATGAATGAAGCCACCTGAACTGTCGGACGAGCAGCGGGCCGCCGCCCTGGCCAAAGCGGCCGAGGCGCGCCGGGTGCGCGCCGAAGTCAAGGAGCTGCTCAAGACCGGGACGATCACCTTCGCCGACCTCCTCCAGAGAGCCGACGAGGAGGAGCTGATCGGAGGAATCAAGGTGGAATCGCTTCTCGCCGCAATGCCCGGCACGGGGAAGGTGAAAGCCAAGCGCCTCATGGAGAAGTACGACATCGCCGGCAACCGCCGGCTCCGGGGTCTGGGGGATCGCCAGCGGTCCGGGCTTCTCTCCGAGTTCTCCTGACAGGACCGGATGGAGCCGGAATCCGGCATCTGGCGTGGAACCACGAGAGGAGCGAGACGGAGGGGCGGGGGAGCGGGGACGGCTGATCGTGATCGCCGGCCCCGGAGGGGTGGGCAAATCCACCATCGTGGCGGAGCTACGCCGGCGGGTACCCGTCCATTTCTCGGTGTCGGCCACCACACGCCCTCCCCGGCCGGGTGAGATCGATGGCTTCCACTATCGCTTCGTGAGCCGGGAGGAGTTCGAACGCCTCGCCGAGTCTGGCGCCCTCCTGGAGTGGGCTGTGTTCAACGACAACTGCTACGGCACGCCCCGGGACGCAGTGCTGGCGGCCCTGGAGGAGGGCAGGGACGTGCTCCTCGAGATCGAGGTGCAGGGAGCCCGCCAGATACGAGACGCGATGCCGGAGGCGTTGATGATCTTCGTGGCCCCGCCTTCCCTCGCCGACCTGCGACGACGTCTGGAGGCGCGAGCCGACACGAGCCCGGCCGATATCGAAGCCAAGCTCCAGATCGCCCGCCGGGAGATGGCGGCGGCACCGGAGCTGTTCAACCATATCGTGGTGAATGACGACGTGGAGCGGGCCACAGAGGAAGTGGTGGAGATCCTGACCGGGTAGTGATCGCGGGCCAGTCTGCTTTGAATCGCCGCCCGCGCGGCTACCCTTGGACCCCACATGAAGATCGAACAAGTCATCGACGCCATCGGCAACCGCTTCGCGGCAGTGGTGGTCTCGGCCCGCCGGGCCCGTCAGATCAACGCCTACTTCAACCAGCTGGGCGGGGGAATCGGCGAGTACGTGCCGCCCCAGGTCCATTCTCTTTCCCGCAAGCCGCTCACCATCGCCATGGAGGAGATAGCCGAGGGCAAGGTGGCGGTGGAGCAGCAAGAGAGCTGATGCTCCACGGCCGCCGGGTGCTGCTCGGCGTCTCGGGTGGGATCGCCGCCTACAAGTCGGTCTACCTGGCCCGCCGCCTGCAGGAGGCGGGGGCCGAGGTGAGGGTGGTCATGACGGCCGGTGCCACCCGCTTCGTGGGACCCCAGTCCTTTGCGGCAGTGACCGGTCGGATGCCGCTGACCGACCTTTTCTCCCAGCCCGCTTCCGTCAGCCCCCACACCGAGCTGGCCCGCTGGGCGGAGCTGGTGATCGTGGCACCCGCCACCGCCGCCACCATCGGACGGCTGGCCAACGGGATCTCCAGCGAGGTGCTCTCCGCCACGCTCCTCGCCACCCGGGCCCCGGTGTTGGTGGCGCCGGCCATGCACACCGAGATGTGGGAGCATCCCGCCACATCCCGCAACATCGCCCGGCTCGTCTCCGACGGGCATCGGCTCGTGGGCCCC
>JBKHJQ010000342.1:0-3469 GCA_046538055.1 Actinomycetota bacterium | reverse complement strand
ACCGGGGCATCCGCGCTCCCCGGCAGATGCTGGTGGTGGACGTCACGCTGGTGGGCGCCACCCTGTTCGGTTTGCCCGGCCCGGTGATGGCAGCGTTCGTAGGCCTCCTGGCCATGGCGGTCACGTTGTTCGCTGAACGCTGGTGGCGGGCGGGGCTCCTGTTGTATCTCACCGTCTGGTACACGGCGGCATTCGTGGGAATGGCGGGATTCGACTCCGAGTCGCTGCTGGCGCTGATCGGGAGCCTGTTCGCCATCGCCACCGGTGTCGCCCTGATGCTGAAGCTGCGGAGCTGGATTGGGAGCCTGGACGCCAACCGGTCCCAGATGCTGGGGACGGTCAGCCACGAGCTGCGCAACAACCTCACGGGCGTGCTGGGTCTGACCGACGTCGTCTCGACGATGGAGGAGCTGGAACCGGCAGAGGCGAAAGAGCTGATCACCATGGCCAACCAGCAGGCTCTCGATGCATCCGAGATCGTGGAGGACCTGTTGACGGCGTCCCGTCTGGAACGGGCGGTGCTGACCACCAGTTCCGATCGTGTCAACGTCAATCCCGAGATCGTCACCACCGCCCGCCGCTTCCAGGGAGCCGGGACCGACATCGTGCTGCTGGCAGGCGACGAGCTGCCCGAGGTGGGGGGAGACGCTCTGCGCATCCGCCAGATACTCCGCAACCTGGTGTCCAACGCCATCCGCTATGGCGGGCCCGAGATCCGCATAGTCAGCCGGGCCGCCGGGGATGCGGTGGAGGTGATAGTCCGCGACAACGGGGACGGGGTTCCCCCCGAGGACGAACGCAGCATCTTCCTGCCCTACCGGCGCTCCACGACCGGCCGCCGGGACGCCTCCTCCGTGGGTCTGGGGCTGTGGATCTGCCATCAGCTGGCCGCCGCCATGGGAGGGCGCCTGCACTACCGGCGCCGGGATGGCTGGACCGAGTTCGTCCTCACCCTCCCTGCCGCCGCCGCCCATGCCGACCCCACTGCCGCCGCCGCCAAGACGGCCGACCAACCGGCCCGCCTTCCTCCGTCCGATGCCCTGGAGGCGACCTGGGTCCCCATCGCCTCCTCCTGATCTATGGGCCCAGGTGCCGGGACCAGGCTCGCCGAGCACGCTGGGGTAGGAGCCTCGCCCATCTGATCGGTTAGGGAGCCGGCGGTCCCTCCGGAGCGGCATCCGCCCCGCCGTGTCCCTCCGATCGGCGGGACAGCCGGTCCAGTTCCGACAGGTCCTCGGGCGTCGGCTCCCATTCCGCCGCCCCCAGGTTGGATCTGAGCTGCTCGGGAGTCATGGCACCGGCGGGAACGGTGGGCACCTCCGGGCGGGACATCAGCCACCCCAGCGCAACCTGGGCCGGTGTGAGGCCCCGATCCCGGGCGTAGACGCGGAGGCGCTCCACGACGGCGAAGTTCTCGGGGGTGAGGAAGGTGCGGTAGCGCTCCATGCCGATGCGGCCACCGGGCCGCTCCCCCGGCCTGACCTTGCCGGTGAGGAGCCCCACCGCCAGGGGGTAGTAGGGCACCAGGCCCACGTTGTGGGCGCGGCACACCTCCGCCAGGCCGTCCGTCTCGGGGTCCCGGTGGATGAGGGAGTAGTGGACCTGGTCGGCCACGAACCTGGGGAACCCGCGCCCGCTCGAGATCGCCAGTGCCTCCGCCAGCTGCGACGCATCCAGGTTGGAGCAGCCGATCTGGCGGACCTTCCCTTTCTCGACCAGGCCCGCCAGCGTCTCGAGGGTGTCCTCGATGGGAGTTCGCGGATCGGGCCGGTGCAGCTGGTACAGGTCGATGTAGTCGGTCCGGAGCTGCCGCAGGCTCCGTTCGACCATCCTCTCGATGTAGGAGGGAGCGGCACCTCCCGAGTCGTCCCGGCCGGGGACGGGGGTACCGAACTTGGTTGCGATCACGACCCGGGACCGGTGGGGACCCAGGGCCCGGGAGAGATAGTCCTCGGAGCGACCGCCTCCGTAGTTGCTGGCGGTGTCGAAGAACGTGACGCCGGCGTCCAGGGCTGCCCTCACTACGGCCCGGGTGCCGTCGGGGTCGAGTCCCCGGCCGAAGTTGTTGCATCCCAGTCCCAGGGTGGACACCTCCAGCACTCCGATCCGGGCGGTCCTCATGGGCCGCTCCCCCGCAGGGGATCGACCAGTTGGGCGACCGTGGCGTCCTCCAGGCGGGACACCGTCTCGGCGACGGCGTCCCGTGTAGCGGGCTCGTGTCGGGGGCTGAGCTCCGCCAGCTTGTCTCTCACCTCGTCGAAGGTCATCGGGATCTCGGGTTCACCCCGCATGTGCTTGGCGTAGCGCTCGATGGTGTCGCTCCCGGTCTCGACGAGAACCCGGCCCGGCCAGAACTCGGGGTGGATGGCATCCAGATCGGGAGCGGACCTCACGTGGGTGACCGACATGAGGCGTCGGAACTCCTCGGTCATCCCGCCGTCGATCACCCGGCTGAACGTGCCCAGGTCGGCGCGCTGGTGGGTGATGGCGAGGGCGGCGGCGAAAGGGGCGCTGAACTGGGCGTCGACGGCCGAACGGGGGTTCTGCTTGTCCGCCAGAGGTGTCCCCACCAGACGGACCCCGTAGGTGGGCATCTCGATGACGATGCGTTCCACGTCGCCGGGGGTGAGGCCCTCCTCTGTCAGGCCTCTGAGCAGCTCCAGGGCCTGGTGGGTGTAGCGGCACAGGGAGTAGGGCTTTATGGCCACCTTCAGGGTCTCGTACTCCGAGCCCAGGCCGGCAGTGGCAGCCTCGGGAACCGGCCGGCGGGCGTAGCCCTGCAGGAAGCCTTGGTCGCCCTCAAAGACCTCCGCCGCCCCCACGAACCCTGCCTGGGCCAGGGCAACCGCCGCGAAGGAGGCGTGGGTGGCCCAACCGGGGTGGATCCGCTTGTTCCAGGCGCCGTTGCGGACGTACTGCATCGAGCCCGCCGCCTGGCTTCCGTTCAGGCCCATGGCGTTCACGATCACCTCCGGCCCCGCCTCCCGCAGACGGCCGACGACCGCCGACCCGGCGAAGGTGGCGCATGTCCCGGTGGGATGGAACCCCATCTCGTGGGAGGAGTGCGGTCCCAGCGCCATCGCCAGCCGGCAGGCGATCTCATAGCCCACGACCACCGCCGTGATCAGCTCCCGCCCGTCGGCAGCCACCTCCTCCCCGGCCGCCAGCGCGCAGGCGACCACCGAGGAGCCGGCGTGGATCACTCCCCGGGCGTGGTGGTTGTCGTAGTCGAGGCTGTGGGCCATGGCACCGTTGACCAGCGTCGCCCACTCCGCCGCCATCGCCTCTCCCGTGGCCAGCACGGTCGCGCCCCCCGATCCCCGGTTGAGCGAGCGGACGCCCTCCAGGATGGGAGGGCCCGAGTCCGTCCAGGCGTAGCCTCCGATGGAGTTGGCCACGATGTCGAGGATCAGCTTCTTGGCGTGGTCGACCACCGGTGGCGGCAGGTCGTCGAAATCGAGGTCCGAGG
>JBKHJQ010000341.1:0-3470 GCA_046538055.1 Actinomycetota bacterium | reverse complement strand
GGACACGGTCGACGTGGTGGTGGAGTCGTTCGAGGAAGCCCATCCCGACATCACCGTGGAGGTCTTCCGGGCTCCCACCGGGGAGCTGACGGCTCGGATCGCGGCCGAGCAGAGAGCCGGCGGGCTGGCGGCAGACGTCCTCTGGCTGACGGACCCGCTGTCGATGCAGCAGTATCAGGCGGATGGCCTGCTCCTGGCGTGGGACCCGGAGGAGATGGAGGCGGTTCCCTCCGAGTACCGCACCGAGACGTTCTTCGGGACCAGGATCCTGAACCTGGTGGTGGTGCATCAGCCCGGTGTGGAAGTGGAGGACTGGTCCGATCTCCCCTCCCAGGACGGACAGGTTGCCCTCCCCGATCCCGGGTTCGCAGGCTCGGCCTTCGCCGCCGTCGCCTACTTCATGCAGAGAGAGGGCTACGGGCCGGAGTTCTACCGGGAGATGGCTCGGGGAGGCGGCATCCAGGTCCAGTCGCCGGGAGACGTGGTCTTCGGGGTGGCCGAGGGGACCTATGTGGCGGGCGTCACACTGGATCGGTTGGCCCGCGACGCCATCGCGGATGGCTCCCCCCTGGATGTGACCTGGCCGTCGTCGGGAGCGATCGCCATCTACAGTCCCATCGCGGTGGTTGCCGGATCCGACGGTGAAGGCGCGGGTCGGAGCTTTCTGAACCACACGCTGGGCATTGAAGCCCAGGAGGCGATCGCACGGACGGGATGGCAGCCGATCCGCCCGGACGTGGAATGGGAGACGAGGGGGCCGGCCGCCGGCGTCGACTGGGAGTCGGCCTTCGACCGCCAGGACGAGCTCCTGGACGGCTACCGGGCGGCATTCGGGGGATGAGAGACAGATCACTCTGGTCTACGTCCGGCGCCTTGGTGGCCGCCTTCTCACTCCTGGGCCTGGTGGCGGTTCCCCTGTACCAGCTCGTCCGTCACGGCCTGGGGGAAGCCGGAGCGGTCGACACGCTCCTGGCCGAGGCCACGCGCGTCCCGCTGGTGAACACGCTGTGGACGGGGGCAGTGGTGGCTGTGGTGGCGACGGCCGCAGGTGCGGCCGCGGCCTTCGTGACGGAGCGGATGGTGCAGCGGAGCGGCTGGCTGCGGATTGCGGTCCTCCTCCCTCTGCTGGTCCCCGGCTATGTGGGAGCGCTGGGGTTCATCCGGGCTTACGGGCCCTCCGGCCTCAGCGACGACATCTTCGGTGTCTCTCTCCCCGGCGTGTTCGGCCCCACCGGGATCGTGATCGTCCTGGCAGTGAACGCCTCGCCCATCGCATACCTGGTGACCGCAGCAGCGCTTCGCTCCCGCGCCGAACCCAACCTGGTGAGGGCGGCTCAGGTCCACGGGGCAGGTCCGATCGCCGCCCTGCGGACAATCGTGGCTCCCTTGCTGGCTCCCGCCTTGTTGGGAGCGACCGCCCTGGTGTTCGTGTCCGCCGTCAACGCATTCGGGGCACCTGCCTTCCTCGGAAGCCCGGCGGGATTCGAGACCGTGACCACCCGCATCTACCAGGACCTGGCCCTGTCCGCCCGGCCCGAGGCATTCAGTCGCGCCCTCCTCCTCGCACTGCTCCTCGTGCTGGTCGCCCTGATAGTCGTGCTGGCGGGAGAGCGACTGCTGGGTGGGGCCGGGACCGCCACCCGCACCGGTGGGCCCACGGGGACTGGAGCCGTTCGGCCCGGACCGGCACGGGCCGCGATCTCCCTGCTGCTGGCGATCGTGGCACTCACGACCCTCATCCCGCTTCTCGTTCTGATCCTGACGGCGCTCACCAAGGGGGTGGGCCTGCCTCCCGTCCCCGCCAACTGGACCGGTGCCCACTTCGCCGAGGCCGTGGGGGAGCGGTTCCTGGGAGCACTCGCCCGCAGCCTGCTGCTGTCGGCCGTGGCTGCGACGATCGTGGTGCTGCTGGGTTCGCTGGTGGCCTCTCTCCGCGGTGCCAGGGCGATCCGGACCATGCGTACTGCGGTCCTCCTCACTTTCGCCGTTCCCGGCTCGACCCTGGCTGTGGCGATGCTGATCGCCTACGGAGCGACCTTGCGGGACACCCTCCTACTCATCCTCCTCGCCTACCTTGCCAAGCTGTGGGGCGTGGGCCACCGGGTGGTGGAGGGAGCAGCGGGGACCGTCCCCCCGGATCTGTACCGCGCCGCCCTATCCAGCGGCGCCACGGCACCTACGGCCGTGACCACCGTGGTGCTGCCCCTCCTTCGGCCCGCCCTGGTAGCAGGATGGCTGCTCGTCTTCGTCATCGCTTTCCACGAGCTCACCATGTCCAGTCTCCTCTACGGCCCGGGCACCGCCACCCTGGCGGTGGTGATCCTCAACCTCCAGCAGCTGGGGGACGTGCCCGCCTCAGCTGCCCTGGCCGTGATCCTCACCGTGCCGGTCCTGGCGGTGGCCATACCCGTCATGGCGCTGCCCCGCCTGTCTCGGTGGCTGTTCGGGGCGAGATCATGAGTGCCTCTCTCGAGTGCCGGGGGGTGTCGGTGGACTACGGGCGGATGCGAGCGCTGAATCGCCTGGATCTGAGTGTGGGGGAAGGGGAGACGGTGGCGCTCCTGGGACCGTCCGGTTCCGGCAAGTCGACTCTGGTGTATGCCATCGCCGGGTTCGTTCCCCTGTCGGAAGGCGAGATACACCTCTCCGGCCGGCCGGTGGCCACCCCCGACGGGGGCCGGCCCCCACATGAGCGGGGTGTAGCGGTCGTGTTCCAGAACTACGCCCTTTGGCCGCATATGAGCGCCGTGGAAGCCGTGGCATACCCCATCCGCCGCTCGGGAGAGGCAAAGGAGGCCGCCCGGGAGGAGGCGAGGGCGATCATGGAGCGCCTGGGGATCGGAGAGCTGGCGGAAAGGCGCCCGTCCCAGCTCTCGGGAGGCGAGCAGCAGCGGGTGGGCATGGCCCGGGCCCTGGCACGCCGGGCCGGTCTCCTCCTCCTCGACGAGCCCACCGCCCACCTGGACGCTTCCGTCAAGGCCGCGGTGCAGTCCGAGGTGGCCCGGGCGCGCGCCGAGACCCGGGCGGCAGCGCTGTATGCCACCCACGACGCCGCCGAGGCGCTGGCCCTGGCCGATCGTGTGGCGCTGATCCGGGAAGGCTCCATAGTCCAGGAAGGCACTCCCCGGGAGGTCTATGAGCGCCCCGTGGACAGATGGGCCGCCGAACTGACGGGTCGGGTGTCGGTGCTGGGAGGTCACTCGGATGGCTCGGTCGTGACGATCGGGCGCGTCCCCGTCCCCGTGAAGAGCGAGGATCTCCCGTCAGGCCCGGTGGAGGTGCTGGTGCGGCCCGACTGGGTGGTGCCGGACGGGCCCCTCCCGGGCGTGGTTCGTCGCGTCATGTTCCGGGGTTCGTTCACGGATTACGTGCTGGACACGAGGGCGGGCGAGCTCCTCGCCCGGGTGAGCGGACCCCCGCTCCACACGGGGGCTGAGACCAGCTTCTGGACCGTGAAGGAGGGTTGGGTC
>JBKHJQ010000340.1:0-3473 GCA_046538055.1 Actinomycetota bacterium | reverse complement strand
GATCGAGAACTTCCACTACCTGGCCGGCCCCATCGCCCGGGTGGGGGCCGTGAGCCGGGCCGGCCGCTCGGTGTCGATCGACGAGGCCACCGGATTGCTCTTCGAGTTCACCAGCGGGGCGGTGGGGACCCTCACCTCCTCGTTCTTCACTCCCTGGGACATCCAGCTCTCCCTGCATGGGACCGAGGGTTCGGCCTTCGCCCGCGATGACGGCACCGAGCTGGCCTATCAGCCCCGGGGGGAGCGGGAGAAGAGTCCCCGTCCCCTGGGGGAGGTCGATCCCGTGGCCGACCAGCTGGAGGATTTCGCCCGGGTCATTCGGGAGTCGGGGCGGCCCGAGGTGGGGGGAGAGGAAGGCCTGGCGGTGGTGGCGGTCCTGGAGGCGGCCGTCCGCAGTGTGGAGTCGGGCTCCTTCATGGACGTGGAGAGGTGATGATGAACTCCGAGCGAGGAGGGGCACATGGCTAGCATCGGCCCCACGTCCAACGAGCCCGTCCCGAGAGGGCGCCAATGAGTGAAGAGACCGATATCCGGCATGTGGACGCCCTGGCGCAGGCGACCTTCTCCGGCAACCGCCAGACCGCCCACGAGTTCGTGCGCAACGTCCTTCGGCGGGCCATCCTCACCGGCGAGCTGCGGGGCGGGAGCAGGCTGGTGCAGGCGGACCTGGCGGCGATGCTCGACGTGAGCACCACGCCCGTCCGGGAGGCGCTGCGGGACCTGGCCTCCGAAGGGCTCATCCGCTTCGATCCCCATCGCGGGGCCGTGGTCCAGGAGCTGAGCGGCAACGAGCTGCGGGAGATCTACATGATCAGGGAGATCCTGGAGCCCTTCGCCCTCCGCCTGGCCGTTCCCAAGGTGACACCCGAGCTTCTGGACCGCCTCCGCTCCCTGCATGAGAGGATGGCCTCCGAGCCGCATTCCGCCGAATGGGTGGACGCCAATCGCCAGTTCCACCTCACGATCTACGAGGCGGCCGGGTTCCCCCGGCTCTCGGCGATCATCAAGGGCCTGGAGGATGCGTCGGTGATGTACATCGGCGCTTCGCTCAAGGACGTGGAGGGTCTGCGGGAAACCGCCATCCACGATCACGGCGCGATCCTGGCGGCCCTGGAGGAGGGGGACGCCGACGCGGCGGTGAATGCTGTCCTCACGCACCTTGGCCTGGCGATCAAGGCCTTCGAGGCGCGATCGGTGGGCGCCGCCGAGTCCTGATTCCGGACACTCCAAGGAGACAACAATGACACGGACGGTCGACGTCCACTGCCATCTCGCCACGCCCGCCACCCGGGAGCTGGCCGCGCCCCACTTCCGGCCCGAGTACGAGCCCTACGACTACTACATGGGTGAGGACTCCAAGGAGCACAACAAGGTGATGTTCCCCACCATCGCCGCGGCCCTGACCGAGCCCGAGGCGCGTCTGGAGCACATGGACCGGATGGGAATCGACTTGCAGGGCCTGGCGACATTCGTTTCCGAGTACTTCTACTGGGCCCCCGCCAAGCTGGGGGCGGAGCTGGCGCGAATGCAGAACGACCGGCTGGCCCAGGCCGTGGCCGACCATCCTCAGCGGTTCGTGGGCCTGGGAGCCACCGTCCCGCTCCAGGACACCGATGCCGCCATCGCCGAGGCGGAGCGGGCCAAGAGCATCGGCTTCAAGGGCCTCCAGATCGGAGGGACGGTGGACGGCCACAACCTGGACGAGCCTCGCTTCCGCCCCTTCTTCGAGGCGGTCCGGGCCCTCGATCTGGGCATCATCCTCCACCCCAGCGGCTATCCGGAGAGCCAGCGACTGGGCGACTACTTCCTCACCAACTGCATTGGCAACCCGCTGGAGACGATGGTCGCCGTCACCCGGATGATCTTCTCCGGCCTCTTCGAGGAGCTGGAGGGTCTCAAGCTCATCCTCCTCCACGGGGGAGGCTATCTGCCGTTCTACTGCTCCCGGGCCGATCACACCTGGGAGGTCCGGCCCGAGACCCGGGTGCATATCCCCGAGCACCCGCCCAGCCACTACATGCGACAGCTCTACTACGACACGATGGTGTTCCAGCCTCTGTACCTGCGGCACCTGATAGATATCGTGGGGACGGACCGGGTCATGGTGGGCACCGACTTCCCCTTCGACATGGGAGAGACGGACCCCCTGGGCCTCGTCTCGCAGGTGGACGGCCTCACCGACGAGGACCGGGCCGCCATCGCCGGCGGCAACGCCACCCGTCTCTTCGGCCTCTGACCCTCCCCCCAAACGGCTAGAACTCCATGTTCCACTGCATCGTCTGGGGGTTGAACTCGATCACGAGGTAGATCACCGACACCACGAGGAACACCCAGGCGAAGACGGTCCCGGCCCGGTGCTTCTTCAGGGGGCGCATGAAGGTGCGGGTCTTGTGGGCTCCGTAGCCGCGGATGTCCAGTGCCATCGCCTGGGTCTGGCCGTTGCGCAGGCCCAGCACCAGCAGGGCGAAGGCCAGATGCTTGAGGCGCACCCACTTGCGCTTGACCGGGTTGGTCTCCTGGCCCAGGTCGCGTATCCGCTGGGTGATGGAGATGTCCCTTCCCAGCTCCAGGAACGAGGGGAACATCACCAGCCCCAGCACGGGCGCGTGCACGAGCCGGTAGTCCCATCCTCGCTGGGAGAGGCTCTGGACCAGGTCCTGGGGGTGGGTGGTGAACGCGAACGCCAGCCCCGAGAGGCCGAGGGACATGAACCGCAATGCCAGCAGGCCGCCAAACCCCAGGTCGGCCCACGTCAGGTCCTTGATCGGAGTCCGTATGGCCAGCGTCTCCGAGCCGACGGTGGCCTGGCCGCCGTAGAAGAACGGGAACACCACCGCCAGGATGAGGATGAAGGGCAGGATGATCTTGCCCAGGGCCCAGTACTGACGCAGAGAGATGCCTGTGAAGAAGGCGGCCACCGCGAAGCTGAAGATGAACAACCCCAGGGCGACGAAGAGGTTGGTGTTGAAGATGGCGACGAAGGATATCGACATCACATACAGCAGCTTGGAGGCGGGCGTCATCCGGTGGAATAGGGAGTCGCCTTCCTTGTATGAGACTGCAGTCCTAACCACTGATGACCTCCCGGATTCGATCGCATGTGACGGACGTGGTCAAGAGAGACTCGCCCAATAGCTCCCCGGAGAACTCATAGACCGACGGGGGTCTGAGGCGGGATCGCTCCAGTACCTCCGGGGAGGCGAACAGCTTCGCCGGTGTGCCGTCGAAGATTATCTCCCCGTCACACAGGACGGCGGCCCTGTCGGCGTACTCGGCCACGAGGCGCATGTCATGGGTGATGAACACGACAGAGGCGCCCTTGTCGGCCAGCTGGCGCAGGAGCTGCACCAGGTTCTTGGCCTGGGCGTAGTCCTGTCCGAAGGTGGGCTCGTCGAGGACGACGACGTCCGGCACGCCCACCACCATGCAGGCGACGGACAAACGCCTCTTCTGCCCGTGGCTGAGGACATAGG
>JBKHJQ010000339.1:0-3489 GCA_046538055.1 Actinomycetota bacterium | reverse complement strand
GGGGATAGAGCAACCGCCTCCTAAGCGGTAGGTCGCAGGTTCGAATCCTGCCGCGGGCGCCGATTCCTGAAGCCGGTGCCGGCTCGCTCAGAACCGGTCCTGGTCGACGACCTCGCCGCTGGGGCCGTGGATCACCGAGATGCCGCCATGTCCGATGGCGTAGATGGTGTCGCCTTTCACCACCGCCCGCTGCGGGGAGAAGGCCCACTGGTCGCCGGTGGCCTTGCCCTCGAAGATGGTCAGGACCCGGGACCCCTCCAGGGTCCCGTCCGACCAGTTCGCCGCGATGAGGCCGATATGGGAGCGCTCGGTCTCGTCCCTCTCCGACCAGGACCAGCCCTCGAAGGGCACGTAGCCGGTGTCGTCGGCCAGGGTGAAGGCCTTGTGGTCGCCCTCCACGGGGGACCACACGTGCGATTCGACCCGGTCCCTGCCGCTGCGCCCCATCCCGAAGGTGTCCACCCGCACGGGATCGGTGGGATCGGACACATCGAACAGGGAGAGCTGCAGGCCGTACACCGCTCCAGTCTCCGGGTCGGCGTCCTGGCCCACACCCAGCAGCATGCTCTCGCCCACCGGATGCAGATAGGCCGAGTAGCCGGGGATCTTCAGCTCGCCGGCCGCCTTGGGAGCGGTGGGATCCGACAGGTCTATCACATACAGGGGGTCCACCTGCCGGAACGTGACGACATAGCCCACCGGGCCCATGAACCTCACCGCCCGGATCGTCTCGGTCTCGCCTAGGCCACCCACCGAACCGACCTCCACCAGACGGTCGTCACGGGCGGCCAGCACGCTCACCTGCGACACCGACTCCTCCCCGCCGCCCCACCAGGAGGGTGCCGAGGTGGATGCCACCCGCAGGTGGCCGCGGTGCTCGTCCATGGCGAACTGGTTGAGCAGGAACCCGTCCACGTCCCCGGAGGCCACATAGGCGAGGTTGCCGTCGACGGGAGTGTCGAAGCGGTGGATGCGGGTGACGTGACCGTCGAAGTCCTCCCGGGAGTCGAGCCCCGCCGGGTCGAGCCAGCGCTGGGTGGCCACATACGTGCGCTCCACATTGGCGTAGACGGTGGTCCCGGACGCCACGACCGAGGCCGCCTCCCAGGAGTCGATCCCCTCGGTCAGATCGAAGTCGAGGATGGACAGTGTCCCCAGACCCGACGGTTCGGGCGGGAGCAGCACGTCGTCGCATCCCAGCACCAGCCCCTCTTCGTCGGCGTCGGTGACGTAGTAGGGCAGCCAGTTCTCGATCGTGGAACGACGGATGACCTCCCTGTTGCGCTCGGTGGCTTCCCGCTCGGCCCGCAGGCCCGAGCCCTCCGGGCGGACCCAGTCCAGCCCCACCGGCTGGGCCTCCAGCACGAGACGGAGGTGGCCGTCCACCAGCCGCGTGGCGACGGTGGTGCCGTCCATCGTCACCCTGCGGTCGATCCGGGGATCGGAGGGGTCGGAGACATCCACCAGCGTGATCTCGGTGAGGGCCGAGCCCACCGGGGCGATGTCGGAAGCGACCGAGTCCACGGGCTCGTCCAGCCTGTGATCGAAGCCGGCGCCCATCACCACCAGGCGGTCGCCGTCGAGGAGCATCTGGTCGGACCCGAACTGGCGGGCGATCTCCACCGAGGCCAGCTCCTCCAGCCCTCCCCCGGCTGTGGAGTAGACGATGAGCCTTCCCGACGAGAGCACATACAGCTCGTCCCCTGCCGCCTTGACGATGTCCCCTTCGTCCACTCCCTCCACCTGCACGTTGGTGGAGGAAGGCTCCGCGGCGCCCCCGGAGGCGTCGTCGCCCGCGGCGGAGTCCGCCGCCATCGTCTCCTCGGTCACCGCCCCGTCCCGGGCGTAGAACCCGCCCCCGCCCAGGCCCCAGGGACCCACCTGCTCCAGAGCCTGCTCGATGAGATAATCCAGAAGGACGTCGCAGTCGTCGACCGGCTCCAGAGCCACTCCCACGCCCTGGGGTATCCGCGGTGGAATGGTGCTTCGCTCTGATGCCCCGACGGAGGCGACGGTGGCGGGCGGGCTGGTCCCGGCCGGGGCGGCGGTGCAGGCCGCCAGGAGGGCGGCCATGGCGAGGAATGCGATCTGGCGCTTCATGCTCCTTCGACGGCCTCGGCCTCCTGGTCGGTTCCCGGATCCGGGACTCTTTTCCCTGGCGGGTATCGAGGCGCCTCTCTTATCCTCGGAGGTGTGCCCGACTTCCATTTCGAGCCGCTTTCCTACCTGGACCGATCCTTCCTAGCGCTGGAGTCACGCACCACCCACATGCACGTGGGGGCGGTGGCGACGTTCCGCTCCCGCCGGCTGGGCAGAGAGGACGGCTCGGTCGACTTCTCCCGCATCCGGGCCCACATCCAGTCCAAGCTCCACTACATCCCCCGTTATCGCCAGCGGCTCGAGTTCGTCCCCTACACCGGCTCCCCGGTCTGGGTGGACGACGGGCACTTCAACCTCGACTATCACGTCCGCCACACCAGCCTGCCCCGACCCGGCTCCGAGGACCAGCTCAAGCGGCTCGCCGGGCGCATCGTATCCCAGCAGCTGGAGCGCACCAAGCCCCTGTGGGAGCTGTGGGTGGCGGAGGGGCTGTCCGGCGACCGGTTCGCCATCATCGCCAAGGTCCACCACTGCATGATCGACGGGCTGTCGGGTGTGGACCTCAGCACCATCCTCCTCGACGTCCAGCCCACCTCCCAGATCGAGGAGGCTCCCCCCTGGATGCCGCGGCGGGCCCCTACCCCCGCCGAGCTGGCCGTGTCCTCCGCTGCCCGTCTCACCCGACGCAACCTGGAGAGGCTGGGATCTGTCACCGAGATGGCCGCCGAGGGCCGTCACACGCTGGAACGGCTGGGCGGCCGCACACTGGCGGCGGTCGACTCGCTCCGCTCCGGATGGCTGTCGAGCGCCTCCGCCACTCCCTTCAACCCCGAGATCGGCCCCAACCGCCGGTTCGACTGGACTCTCACGGGCCTGGATGGCCTCAAGGGAATCAAGGCGAAGCTGGGCGGGACGGTCAATGACGCCGTGCTGGCGGTGGTAGCGGGAGCGGTCCGGGACTTCTTCACGAGCCAGCGCGGGTTCGAAGTGGAGGACGTCGCGTTCCGCGTGATGAACCCGGTCAGCACCCGACGGGCCGACCAGCAGGGCGCCCTCGGGAACCAGGTGGCGATGTGGCTGATCGACCTTCCCCTGGAGGAACCCGATCCCCTCGCTCGCCTGGAGAGGATAAGGCAGCAGACCGAGCGGAATCGCCAGCGTAACCAGGCCCTGGGGGCGGCCACCCTGGTGGAGCTCTCCCGGGGGACACCCCTCACCCTCCTGTCGCTGGCGAGCCGGGTGGCTGGGCAGCGGATGAGGCCGTTCAACATGACCGTCACCAACGTCCCCGGGCCCCAGTTCCCCATGTATCTGCTGGAAGCCGAGATGGAGGCCAACTACCCCATGGTGCCGCTGTGGGCCCAGCACGGGCTGGGGTTGGCCCTGTTC
>JBKHJQ010000338.1:0-3490 GCA_046538055.1 Actinomycetota bacterium | reverse complement strand
GGGTTCCCACCTCGCGAAGGCACTCGACCGACTCGGGCACCACCGCCTCGTCCGCCCGGGTGACCGGCTCCAGTGCCGAGACCACCTCTTCCACCCTATGGCCGGGGATGGCCACGGTCAGCTCGTCGTCGCCCATGCCCGTCCGGGCCCGGGAGAGAGCGCATCCCATGGAGGCGGCGATAGTGCCCGCCTCCGCCGCCCGGGGGAGGATCTGGCACTGGGGCTTGCCGGAGAACTCGACAGCCACCGCGTCGCCCAGCTCCATCATCTGACGGGGCCGGAGGCGGAGCAGCACCACGTCGGGCTGGTCGGCGGACTCGCCCAGAGGCCCGTAGGTGATGGCCTGGGGGTTGCGGGTGAGGGCAGCCACCCCCGAGAAGGCCTCCATGGTCACCCATCCCACGTCCAGCAACGCCGCCACGTCCTGCTTGTCCAGGATGTCCTCGGCGCCGGCCAGGCCATGGGTGAACCGTCCCACCGAGCAGTTGCCGTGGTCGGCGGGCGCGGTGTGGAAGGTCCGCTCGTGGGCGTGCATCCAGAACACGCACGGCGCTGCCACCTTGCCGCTGCGGCCGTCCTCGGTGGGCTCCGACATCGGCCCCTCGAACCAGGGCGCGCCATTGTCGGGGGCTTCCTGGTGGAAGGTGATTGCCACTGGGGCGAACTCCAGGTCCAGCAGCTCGGTCAGGCGGTTCGACAGCTCGTTCCAGCTCATGCGTCTCTCCTGTGTGCGTGGTCCTGGACACTAGCCAGCCCCTCCTACCCAGGGAACATCTCCAGGCCGCCCGCTATCACCGCTGCTGTCAGCCGGGAGGCGGGCCGGTAGGCGAGGTGGCGGTAGCCGGGTGCGTCCAGGATCACCAGGTCCGCCCGGGATCCGGTCCCCAGCCATCCCCGGTCCTGCATCTCCAGCGCCAGAGCCCCTCCCCGGGTGGCGGCCCACACCGCCTGCTCGGTCGTTAGGCCCATCTGGGTGACACCCAGAGCCACCACGAACGGCATCGACTCCACATAGGAGGTCCCGGGATTGCAGTCGGTGGCCAGGGCCACGGTCACGCCCTGCTGCCACAGCATGGGGCCGGGCGCCTGGGGCTGGCGGAGCTGGAAGGAGGCCCCCGGCACCAGCACCGCCACCGTTCCCGCCTCCGCCAGGGCGCGGGCGTCGTCTCCGGTGGCGTGGTCCAGGTGGTCGGCGGAGACGGCCCCCAGCTCGGCCGCCAGGCGCGCCCCGCCGGTATGGGCCAACTGCTCGGCATGCACCCGCAGTCCCAGCCCGTGGCCGGCGGCGGCGGTGAGGATGCGGTGGGCCTCTTCGGGCGAGAAGGCGATGTCCTCCACGAACACGTCGCAGTAGTCGGCCAGGGGAGCGCAGGCCGGGAGCATCTCGTCGACGACCAGGTCCACATACCCATCCCGATCCTCCCGGAACTCCGGGGGGAGGGTATGGGCGCCCAGGAAGGTGCGGCGGATATCCAGGGGGACCCCGGCCGCCGCCTCTGCCGCCGCCCGGAGCTGGCCCGACTCGGTGGCGGTGTCCAGCCCGTAGCCGGACTTCACCTCCAGGGCGGTGGTCCCTGCCTCCAGCATCCGGCGCATCCGAGCGCCGGTCAGGGCCGTCAGCTCGTCCCGAGTGGCCGCCCGGGTGGCCGTCACCGTGGAGAGGATGCCGCCTCCCTCCCGGATTATCCGCTGGTAGGGCTCTCCCGCCATGCGGCGGGTGAACTCGTCGGATCTGTCCCCGGCGAACACCAGGTGGGTGTGGGCGTCGACGAAGCCGGGGACGACCGCCCTCCCGTCGGCGTCCAGCCGTCGGGCACCGCTCCAGTCGGAAGGTATCTCCGGTTCGGGGCCCGCCCAGGCGACCGAGGCACCGTCCACCACCACGGCGGCGTCCTCCACCAGCCCCAGCAGGCCGCCATCTCGGGAGGCGTCGTTGGTGACCAGCTCTCCGATCCCGCCGACGACGAAGGGCTCGCTCACAGCAGCTCGTCGAAGGCGCCCTCTTCGATCATGGACGCCACGACCTCGACGTCGGGACCTACCGGGCGGTCGTGGGTGAGGGGAGGGATGGCACCCCGGACGATGTCGATGGCCTGCCTCGTCCCCGAGGAGGGACGCAGGGGTGCCCGCCCCTCGATCCCCTGGGCGGCGCACAGCAGCTCCACCGCCAGAACCAGGGCGGTGTTGTCCAGCACCTCACCCAGCTTGCGACCGGCTCCCCACCCCATGGAGACGTGGTCCTCCTGGGATCCGGAGGTGGGGATCGACTCCACCGAGGCGGGATGGGACAGCACCCGGTTCTCCGCCACCAGGGCCGCCGCCGTGTACTGGGCCAGCATGTAGCCGGAGTGCAACCCCGGCTGCGGCGACAGAAAAGGAGCCAGTCCGGCGGAGCGCTCCGGGTCCAGCAGCCGGTCGGTGCGGCGCTCGGAGATGGAGCCCAGCTCGGTGACGGCGATGGTGAGGAAGTCGGCGGCGAAGGCGAGGGGCTGGCCGTGGAAGTTGCCTCCTGTGAGGACCGCCCCGGTGTCGCCGAAGACGATGGGGTTGTCGACCACCGAACCCAGCTCGATCTCGGTCACGCGGCGGGCGTGGGCGATGGTGTCTGCCACCGCCCCGTGCACCTGGGGTGCGCACCGCAGCGAGTAGGCGTCCTGGACGGCGTGGGTGAAGTCGTCGGCGTGGCCGGCTCCGATCTCGGACCCCTCCAGGAGACGAGCGATGCGCACCGCCGAGGCGGCCTGGCCGGGGTGAGGGCGGAGGCGGTGGATCTCGGGTCGGAAAGGCCGGGCCGATCCCATCAGCGCCTCCACCGACAGGGCCGCCGCCAGATCGGCCACAGCCGCCAGCCGCTCCGCCCGGGAGATGCCGAGACACAGCAGGGCGCTCATCCCCTCGGTGCCGTTGAGGAGGCTGAGGCCCTCCTTCGCCTCCAGGGTGAGGGGCTCCAGGCCCGCCTCCTGCAGGGCGGCTCTGGCCGGCAGCACCCGTCCGTCGACTTTGACCTCTCCCTCGCCGATCAGCGGGAGCGCCATGTGAGCGAAGGGAGCCAGGTCCCCGGATGCCCCCACCGACCCGTACCCGGGAACCACCGGGAGCAGGGCGCGGTCGAGCATCTCCATCAGCCTCTCCACCACCTCCGGGCGCACCCCGGAGTGGCCCTGGGCCAGGGTCCGGGCCCGCAAGAGCAGCATGGCCCTCACCACCTCGTCGGGTACGGGATCGCCCACCCCGGCGGCGTGGCTGCGCAACAGGTTGACCTGGAGCTCCCGCGCATCGGTCGGGTCGATGCGGGTGGAGGCGAACGCCCCGAAGCCGGTGGTGATCCCGTACACCACCTGGTTGCCCTCCACCGCCCGGGACACGACCAGACGGGCAGGTTCCATGCGCTCGGCCAAGTCGTGGCCGATCCGGGCGTCGGCGCGGCGGTGGGCGACCGCGACCACCTCCTCGATGCGAAGGGGTCCACCGTCCACCACGACTTCCATCC
>JBKHJQ010000337.1:0-3502 GCA_046538055.1 Actinomycetota bacterium | reverse complement strand
ACCTCGCAGGATCGCCCTGCCGAAGCGGATGTCGTGGTCGGTGTCCTGAGGTGATTCCATCTCACTGGTCTCCTGACATGGTGGCCCCATGATGGCACGTCTCTTTCGCGGCCCCGCCCATCGCTGAGTACCCTCATTCATCCATGCATACCCCGCACGACGACCGGGCCTCGGAGATCCCCTTCGCGTCGGCGGAGTACATCAGCTTCGCCTCCCGCTCCACCTTCCTGGGCGTTCCCGCCCGCCGCCCCGATGATCTGGGCGACGGCCGGGTGGTGATCCTGGGGGCTCCCTTCGACTGGGGAACGACCTATCGACCGGGAGCCCGATTCGGGCCGGCAGCCATCCGAAATGCCGACTACGGGGCGATGGACGGCTACCGCCCCCACCTCCCCACCGGGATCGACCCGCTGGGAGCGCTCGGGGTCGTCGACATCGGGGACGTGTACGTCGTGCCGGGCGAGATGGAGAGGTCCATCCGCAGGATCGCGGACGCGGTCGAGTCGGTGGCCCGGGCAGGGAAGGTGCCCATCGTGCTGGGCGGCGACCACACGGTGACCTGGCCCAACGCCTGGGGCGTCGCCCGGGTGCACGGGTTCGGCAAGGTGGCGTTGATCCACTTCGACGCCCACGCCGACACCGGGTACCTCCAGAACGGATCCCTCTACGGGCACGGCACGCCCATGCGCCGGCTGATCGAGTCGGGAGCGATCCCCGGGCACCGGTTCGTGCAGATCGGCTTGCGGGGATACTGGCCGGAGCCGGATGTGGTGGAGTGGATGCGGCTCCAGAAGATGCGCAGCTACCGGATGGACCAAATCCAGGAGATGGGGCTGGAGGCGGTGACGGACCAGGCGGTGGAGGAAGCCACGGCCGGTGCAGTGGAGGGGGTGTTCATCTCTGTGGACATCGACGTCCTGGACCCGGGCTTCGCCCCGGGAACCGGGACGCCCGAGCCGGGGGGCCTCACATCCCGCCAACTGCTGGACACGCTGCGCCGGCTGGCGCGGGAGCTGCCGGTGCTGGGCGCCGACGTGGTGGAGGTGTCCCCGCCCTACGACAGTCGGGGGGAACAGACCGCCTATGTCGCCAACCGGGTGGTGCTCGAGATCCTCAACGGCATGACCGAGGGAGCCTGACCCATCCGGGGTGGGATGGCAGGTGAGTCTGGGTGATCACGAATACGTGGGACGCGCTGACTTCCGACTCGTTGGTCTCAGCGGTGTGATCGAAGCTCAGTCCGAGAAGTATCACTCGTCGCCGCTGGATCAAGATGCCGATCGGATGCGCGTAGGGAGGATGCTCGAGGCGGGGATCTCGGTTCTGTTCGTCTGGGACCGGCAAGTGCTCTCCTCCTCACAAATCGTCATCAGAGAGATCCGACGCTTCCACGCAGATGTCTCCAAGTCATCGGCGCCCTCCTTCCGCGAGTGTCCAGACGAGTGACCACCGCTTCTGGCGCGCAGATGGTGCTGTCTCGTGCAGCATCTGCGCGCCAGAACGGGGAACCGGGTGGGGGTTGGGGGGCGTCGGATCGGTATCCCCGACAGGAGGAACCCTGTGAGACGGATAGCGATACTGGCACTGACGCTGGGGCTGGTGATCTCTGCTTGCTCCGGAGCAGACAGCGCCGACGACCTGACCGAACCCACCTCGGCTCCCGAAACGACCACGATGGCGGCGGACGACGGAGCGGCCGATGCACCCCGGGGGGAGGAGGCCTCCCTCTCCACTCCGGAGCGGCGGAAAGTGATCCATAGGGCCTCCATCTCGTTGGAGGCGGAGGACACCCGGGCCGTGCACCGGGCGATCCAGGAGATGGTCCGGACCTCGGACGGCTTCGTCCAGTCCGCCACCATCTCCGATCCCGAGAGGAGCGAGGACCAGCCCCGGATCGACCTGGTGATCCGCATACCCGCCGAGGGCCTGGACACGGCCCTGGACGAGATCGGAGCCCTGGGAACCCGAATCGTGTCCCAGACACAGGAGGGCCAGGACGTCACCGAGGAGTACGTGGACATCGAGGCCAGGATCGAGAACCTCTCGCTGCTGGAGGACGAGCTTCGAGCCCTGCTGGCCGACGTGCGGGAGAACCCGGAGGCAGACCCCCAGAAGCTCCTCCAGGTCTTCAACGAGATCAGCCGGGTCCGGGGTGAGATCGAGCAGCTGGAGGGCCGCCGTCAGGTCCTGGACGACCTCACCGATCTGGCCACGGTGGAAGTCCACGTCAGCCCCACTCCGGAGGTGACCCCGGTGGTGGCGGATGGTTGGGCGCCGCTGGCCGTGGCCCGCCAGTCGCTCCAGGACCTCGTGGGGGCGCTGCAGGGCCTGGCGGATGTCACCATCAGGTTCGGCGTGTTCCTCCTTCCCCTGCTGCTCCTGGCTGCGATCCCGCTGCTGGCAGTCTGGCGCTTCCGCCGCCGCCTCCCGTTCTGGCGGGACATTCCCGGCGCGTGACGCGCCGGGAATGCCCCCTCCCGGGCGGACGGATCAGCCGCCGCGGGCCATGTTGAAGTAGTCCGTGAAGAGGATCTCGTCGTCCCCGGTGTCCTCGATCGCCTCCAGGAGCGCGAACGTCTCCTCATCGGGATAGATGGCGGGATCCTCCAGTATCTCGGCGAGGATGGACTCCTCCGCCGCAGCGTTGGGACTGGCGTAGTAGGTCCAGTTCGTCAGCTGGGCGCCTTTCTCGGCGTCCATGATGAAGTTGATGAACGTGTGGGCCGTGCAGGGATGCTCGGCGTTGGCCGGGATCGCCATGTTGTCGGTCCACAGGGTGGCGCCCTCCTGGGGGATCACATACGCCCAGTTGTCGGGATCCTCCGCCTCGAAGAAGGCGGTGAAGAAGTTGCCGGAGTAGCCGTGGGAGACGGCCACCTCCCCGTTCACCAGGTTGTCGGGATACTGATCGGAGTCGAATGTGGCCACGTTGGCGGCGGCGATGAGGTCCGCCGCCTCCTGAAGCGCGTCGTCCGACGTCTCGTTCAGCCCGTATCCCAGGTACTTGAGGGCGGCGCCCATCGTCTCCCGGGGATCGTTGAGCAGCGACACCCCGCCCGGATAGGAGGCGGTCAAATCCGGGTCGAAGGCCAGAGCCCAGCTCGGCTCATAGTCCTCACCCACCACCGAGAGGTTCACTCCCAGACCGGTGGTGCCCCACTGGTAGGGCACCGAGTAGGCGCCTTCGGGATCGTAGGGGAGGCTCACGAACTCCTCGCCCAGGTTGGACACGTTGGGGATCGCCTCCGCCGACAGGGGCATCAACTGCTCCTCCTCGATCATGATCGCCACCATGTAGTCGGAGGGGACGATCAGGTCGTAGACGACGCCGGCCTGGATCTGGGCGAGCATCGTCTCGTTGGAGTCGTAGAAGGTCTCCACCACGTCCACCCCGTACGTCTCCTCGAACTCGGTGATGGGCTCGGGATCGATGTACTCCGACCAGTTGTAGAGGTTGAGCTCCCCGTCGGTCTCATCCAGCCCGCAGGATCCGCCGGTGCCC
>JBKHJQ010000336.1:0-3508 GCA_046538055.1 Actinomycetota bacterium | reverse complement strand
CTACTCCGGGGAGGTCGGCCGCTCCATCTCCAAGGCAGTGAACGGAGCCATCACCGCCTCGGACCTGGAACGTCCGCAGGCAGAGTGGGTGGAGCCTCTCTCTCTCGACTTGTTCGGTGGCACGGGATGGACCGTGCCTCCCAACTCCCAGGGTTACATATCGCTGCTGGCTCTCGCCATCATCCAGCGACACGGGCTCCCCGCCCCCGATGATCCTGTCGGATGGCATCAGGCCATCGAGGCGTACCGGCTGGCTACGGCGGACCGCGACGAGCTCCTGGCTGATCCCGAGAGCATGGCGATCCCTCCCTCCAGCCTCCTCTCCTCCCGTCGGATCGAGTCTCTGGCCGATCGCTACTCCCCCACCCGCCGCGCCGAGCTGCCTCCAGCCGGGCGTGGAAGCGGCGGCACGGCCTATATGTGTGTGATCGACGATGCCGGGATGGGAGTCTCCCTCATCCAGTCGAACTTCCACGGCATCGGCTCCGGCCTGGTGGTCCCCGAGGGAGGGTTCATCCTCCACGATCGGGGACGCGGGTTCACCCTCCTGCCCGGGCATCCCAACGAGCTGGCACCTGGCAGGCGTCCCCTCCACACACTCTCTCCCACCCTCTGGACCACGGACGGACGCCTCTCCGGCCTGCTCGGGACCCGCGGAGGCTTCATGCAGCCCCAGCTCGTCGTCCAGCTCTCCGCCGCCATCGTCGGACACCACGCTGGCCCGGAGCGGGCGATGTCGGCCCCCAGGTGGATGGTCCCCCTCCCGGGGACGCACGACGAGACCGTCGAGATCGAACCCGGAGTGTCCGAGGCGGTGCCGGACACGCTTCGCCAACGAGGACACAAGGTGACGAGGAGGGACACCCCCCAGGGCGGCTGGGGACCGATGTCGACGATCCAGATCTCCGAGATCGGCCTCCGGACGGGTGCTGCCGACCCCCGGGTGGACACCGCCGCTGCTGCCGCCCGCTGATGGCCACACTGATCGTCGTCCGCCACGGGGAGTCCGAGGGAAACCAGGACCACAGGTTCATCGGGCAGAGCCAGGTGCCTCTCACCCGGAGGGGACGAACCCAGGCGCAGGCCGTGGCAACCCGCCTGGGGGGCGAGTCGATAACCCGCATCGTCAGCTCCGATCTCGTCCGCTGCGTGGAGACCGTGGCTCCGCTCGCCCGGTCGACCGGGATCGAGATCGAGACCAGTCCCTTGCTTCGAGAGATCGACAACGGGGAATGGACGGGTCTGTCGCCTGAGGAGATATCCCGGGGCTGGCCCGAGCTCTGGGAGGACTATGTGGGTGGAGCCGACGTCGCCCGGCCCGCCGGGGAGCGATGGCAGGACGTGGAGGCGAGGGTGCTCCCCATCGCCCAGGAGCCACTGGAGGATGAGGGGGTGGTGGTCGTGGGTACCCACAGCGGTCCCACGTTGCTCATGGCGCGGTGGGCGTCGGGCGGCACCGGGCACGGCAACGTGTTCCGGGGCCATCTGGGTGGCGCCCACAACGGCTCCCTCACGGTCATATCACCGGGTCCCCGCCTCATCGCCTTCAACGACGTGGGCCACCTGGGCAGCCTTCCCGACCAGGGCCTGCCTTTCGATCCGGTCACGACCCCTTGAGGTCGGAGATCACCTGCTGCAGGGCGCCATCGTCCAGTTCCGCCACCGCTCCCAGGTTGTAGAGCCCGACTCGGTGTACCCGGTCGCCGTAGCGGACGCGGATTGCCTCCCCCAGATCGTCCAGCGGAGCGACCACCCCCACCTCCGCGGCCACTTCGTCGGTGATCACCTCCGCCATCCTGTCCCACTCCCCCCGCTTGCTCATGGCGGTCAGCTTGGGGCCGAAGTCCCACCCGGACGCCTCCAGGACCGGGGCGTAGCTGGGGGTGGAGGCGTAGAAGGCGATCTGTTGCTTGACCGCCGCAAGCGACCTCTCCATATCCGACTGGGTGGCACCGGTGACCGCGAAGACGGAGACGATCCGGCGGCAATCATCCCGGGAGCGGCCCGCCTCCCGGGCCCCATCCGCCAGGTTGGAGAGCAGCACCCGGTCGAGGTAGTCGATGGTATGGAAGGGATGGATGTGAAGGCCGTCACAGATCTCTCCCGCCAAGCGGCTGAGATAGGGACCTACCCCGGCGATCGCCACCGGCGGGTGGGGATGGCCGATCGGACCGGGATCGAAGAAGGGGGTCATCAGCGAGAACCGGTAGAACTCCCCCTCGTAGTGAAGCCGCTCTCCGGTGGCCCAGGCGTCCCATATCGCCCGCAGCGCCAGGACGTAGTCTCGCAGGCGGGGACCCGGGCTGTCCCAGTCCACAGAGAACCGACGCGTGATATGGGCTTTCACCTGCGTTCCCAGGCCCAGCGTGAATTTGCCTCCCGAGGCCTGAGCGAGGTCCCAGGCCGTCATGGCCGTGACCATCGGAGACCGGGGGAACGCCACGGCGATGGAGGTGCCCAGCTCCAGCTCGGGAGCAGCGCCCGCGGCCACAACCAGGGGCAGGAACGGGTCATGACTCGTCTCGGCCGTCATGAATCCGTCATATCCGATCCGGGAGGCGCGCTCGGCGGCTGGACCCGCTGCCAGAGCCGATCCCGGCGGGTAGTAGTAGTCGACTCGCATGGTGGCACCCTACCGGTCGCTCAGTCTGGTTAGCCTGGGGCCCGTGAAACGACTAGCACGCATACTCGGTGTGATCGGCGGCATCGGGGCCGTCCTCTGGGCAATGAGGGACCGGCTCGTATCGGTGGCGATTCCCCGGGAGCCGAAGCTCCCGGGCTTCCGGGTGCCCCCGTCGCCCACCCCCAAGCCGGCGGACGAGACGGCGGAAGAGCCTGCGGCGGCGACAGAGCCGCAGGCGAGGAGCACCACCGATGTCCACGGCATCGGCCCGGTGTACGCCACCCGGCTGGAGGCGGCCGGGATCACCACCGTTTCGGACCTGGCGAACAGCCGGCCCGGGGAGGTGTCCGCAGCGGCGGAGGTGGCCGAATCACGGGCCCGGGGATGGATCGACGATGCCCGCGCCCTGCTGGAGGGCTGAGGCCCGACTGCTTCAGGCCTCGTCCTGGGGCCCGTATACGCCCACACCCCGCACCTCGTAGACGGCCGCCCGCCGGGTGCTCGCCCAGCGCTGGATGAGGAAGTACACGGTGGCCGCCACCAGCGCCACGATCAGCCTCCACGGCAGGTCCGTAGCGAGGGCAGGAGGCACCGGCACTGCCGCTACCCACGCCTCCGGGCCGAGAGGGTCGAGCAACTGGCCGACCAGGATGGCCGCCAGCCAGCACACCATGCCCGGCACGTTCATGAGGTTCCCCGCGTTCCCGTAGATGTCCGCCTCGGTGTAGTAGCGGTCGTTGGCCAGGTGGAAGTCGAAAGCCGAGATGAGCGCCGCCGGGAAGACGAGGGCGGCGGCCAGGGAAGCCCATTCCACCGGGAGATCGGGCACCAGCAGTGCTGCCGCGAAGATGCCCCCTACCGCCAGTAGCCCCACCAGCCAGGCGG
>JBKHJQ010000335.1:0-3510 GCA_046538055.1 Actinomycetota bacterium | reverse complement strand
CCCGGGGGCTGGGCTACTGGCAGGACCTGGACGCCACCGCCGAGACCTTTCGGGGGGAATGGGTCGTGACGGGTGACCTCGCCTCCCGGGATCCCGACGGCTACTTCACCCATCGGGGACGGGCCGACGACGCCGTCAAGGTCAAGGGCCGGTGGTTCCGCCCCCAGGAACTGGAGAGCTGCCTGCTGGAGCATCCTTCGGTCAAGGAGGCGGCCGCCGTGCCCGTGGAGGATTCCGCCGGCCTGCTCCGCCCCGTTGCGTTCGTGGTGGCCGGAGACGAGGTCACCGAGGCCGAGCTGCAGGATTGGGTGCTGGCCCGCCTGGAGGCCTACAAGCATCCCCGGCGCGTGGTCCTCGTCGAGGAGATGCCCCAGACTCACCTGGGCAAGGTCGACCGGGGGAAGCTGCGGCGGCTCCTGTGACGGCCGATCTCCAGACCAACGTCGACTCCGCCCTGCGCCGGGCCGCCCTCCTCTTCCGTCTGCTGGCGGTGATGTGGATGGGCATCATGGTGGTCATCAACTTCGTCACCGACGAGGAGGCCGTCACCCTGGTGGTGGCGGGTTCCCTGCTCCTGGCGGTGGCGGGAGCGGCCTGGTCCGCCCGGCACTTGCTCACCGACCGGCCCCTGTCCATCTCGTTCCTGGTGAGGGACTCTCTCGTGGCCCTGGCCGTGGCCATCTCCCCCCATCTGGCAGGTGCCGCCGACGACTACTACGGCGGCTATCCCATGTCGGCGGTGGTCCTCGTGGCGCTGGCTGGAGGCGTCGGGTGGGGACTGGTGGCCGCTGGGGTGTTCTCCGCCACCCAGATCGTGGCTCTCATACTCGGCTCACCCGCCGCCTCCTCCGCCTCGGGGTGGGTGTCGATCACGGTGATGACCGGGGTCGTGGCGGTGGTGGTGGCCATGACCGCCGATTTCCTGCGCGCCGCCGAGGCGCGCCGGGCCCGGGCCGAGGAGGAACTGGAGGAGGAGAGGCGCCGCCATGCCGTCGAGGAGGGTCGGATGGCGGAGCGGGTGGACGTCGCCGACGACCTGCACGACTCGCTGCTCCAGACCGTCCGGGTCCTTGCCCAGCATGCCGACGAGCCCCGGAGGGTCCGCACCCTCGCCCGCCGCCAGGAACGCGAGCTGCGCAACATGATCGAGCGTATGCACGGGGGCCGGGAGGGAACCGCCGCCGCACTTCGCCAGGCGGTATCCGACATCGAGGATCTGCATGACGTGGAGGTGGACGTGGTGGCCGCCGGTGACGTGGAGCTGACGGAGCGAACCGCCGAGCTGGTCAAGGCCGCCCGGGAAGCGATCGTCAACGCCGCCCGCCATTCCGGGGCGGGCCGGGTGGATGTGACGCTCGAGGTGGATCCCGCCCGCATCGCCGTGGCGGTGCGGGATCGGGGGAGAGGGTTCGACCCGGCCTCCACCACCCAGGGTCACGGGCTGGGCTCACTGAGGGAGCGCCTCGATCGGCTGGGAGGGAACCTGGAGATCGTCTCCGCCCCCGGGGACGGCACCGAGGTGGAGCTGAGTGTCCCCCGGGAGGCGCCGTGAGCCTGCCCCGGGTCGTGATCGTCGACGACCACGCCATTGCCCGGGCGGGCACCCGCGCCCTGCTGGGCGACCGGGTGGAGGTGGTGGGGGAGGCCGGCACCGTGGCGGAGGCGATCGAGGTGATACGGGACACGATGCCCGACCTGGTGCTGCTGGATCTGCGCATGCCGGGCGGGGGCGGATCCGCCGTCATGGAGGCCGTGGCCCCCCTGGGGGTGCGGGTGCTGGTGGTGTCCGCATCCTCGCGTCGCTCCGACGTCCGTGACCTGGTCCGGGCGGGGGCGGTGGGATACCTCACGAAGGGCGTCCGCGAGGACGAGTTCGCCGATCAGGTCGTGGCGGCCGCCGCCGGCCAGGCCGTGTTCTCCCGCGAGTTCGCCGCCTGGCTGAACGAGGTGGTGGAGGCCGCTGCCGACGACGGGGACATGGCGGGCCTCACCTCCCGCGAGCTGGAGATCGTCGCCCATGTGTCGGAAGGCCGCTCCAACAAGGAGATCGCCCGCCAAGCGGCGATCTCGGTCAAGACCGTGGAAGCCCATCTCGCCAGCATCTTCTCCAAGCTGGGGGTGTCCAACCGCCGGGAGGTGATGAACTGGGCGCGGGAGAGGGGCATGGAAGAGGAGCGGCCCGAGCTGACCGAGTCGCAGCGCCGGGTGCTGGGGCTCATCGCCCGGGGCCTCCGCAACGTCGAGATCGCCGGCCGTCTCGGCACCACCACCGCCGCCGTGGAGGCCGAGGTGCGGGGCATCCTGGAAGCCGTCCAGGCTCTCGACCCCCGCTGACCCGCCCCCTTTTCCCGTCTTCGTCCATCATTTGCGGCCTATAGGCCAGTTGATGCGCGAAAACGGTGTAGGGGTTCTCCCCGATGGTGCTGGAGGCTTCCGGCTCCGACGATGACGGCATGGATCCGACCCAAGGAGGGACCATGAACACGTCATCCGGCGGCATCGACGGCCGCCTCATATTCCGGGCAGGGATCGCCCTCGTCATCGTGGGCCTGCTCCTGCTCTTCCGCTACTCCATCGACTGGTTCGGTCCCGGGGCGCGCCTGGGCCTGGGGGCGCTCACGTCGGGCGCTCTGGCAGTGGCAGGGACCCTCGTCCCCCGCCGGGGATACGGGCGCCTCATGCAGGGTGCCGGCGTGGCCGGGGGCTATATCACGGCCTGGGCCGCCCACGGTCGCTACGACCTGGTCGATCCCACCACCTCGCTCGTGCAGATGGTCCTGGTGGCGGCGGCCGGCATCGGCCTGGCGCTGCGGGAGAGGTCCGACGTTCTCAACGCCCTGGGCATGGTGGGGGCGGTGGCCGCACCGCTCCTGGTGAGAGGGGACTTCGTGGTGCCGGCCGTGGCGGTCGCCTACCAGATCTCCGTCCTGGCGGTGGCCGGGTTCCTCTATGCCCGGTTCGGCTGGTGGCTCAGCCTGGGAGTGACGGTGGCAGGCTCCGGGCTCGTCTTCGCCGTCATGGCCTACCAGCCGTCGTCGGTGATCCTGGCGGGGCTGGCCGTCTGGTGGCTGGTGGGCTGGGCGCTGCCCGTGCTGGGGCGCCGGGTGGGCATCGACCCGGTCTCCTCCGAGATGCTGACCATCGCCACCATTCCCGTCCCCATCGTCGCCTGGGGATTGGTGTGGGTGGTGGACGGCAGGCCCGCGGTCCTGGCGACCGTGGCGGCCGTGGCCGCTCTAGTCCATGGCGCCACCTGGATCACCGACCGCGAGGAGGTGGAGTCGCTGGTGCAGCTCCTGGCGGGGATCGGGTTCGCGGCGCTGTCCTTGCTGTCCTGGTTCGATCCGGACGTGGCGGTGCCGCTCTACCTGCTGGCCACGGGCGCGGTGGCCGTCTACACCGATCGAATCGGGGACCGGTCGGCCCTCACCGTGGCCGCCTTCGTCGGCTCGCTGGGGGTTCCGGTGTGGCTGTTCTTCCTCCTGGAGGGGGACCGACTCGGCCTGGGAC
>JBKHJQ010000334.1:0-3511 GCA_046538055.1 Actinomycetota bacterium | reverse complement strand
GCCGAAGAGAGCATCGACACCCCAGGTCCTCTTGATGGTCGGGCTGCAGGGCTCGGGCAAGACGACCACCGCCGGCAAGCTGGCCCGACACCTCCAGGGCAAGGGCCGGCGCCCGCTGCTGGTGGCGGCCGATCTCCAGCGTCCCGCCGCCATCGACCAGCTGGAGACCCTGGGGGGCCGCGCGGGGGTGCCGGTCTTCGCCGAGCGGAAGTCGAAGGCGGGGCGGGTGGTGAAAGCGGCGCTGAAGGAAGCCGAACGGGCCGGCCACGATGTGGTGATCATCGACACGGCCGGTCGCCTCCAGATCGATGATGCCCTGATGAAGGAGCTGGCGGAGGTGGAGCGGGCGGCCCAGCCCGATGAGACGCTGCTGGTGGTCGACGCGATGACCGGTCAGGACGCCGTGAACGTGGCGCGAGGATTCGTGGAGCACATCGACCTGTCGGGCGTGATCCTGTCCAAGCTGGATGGCGACGCCCGGGGCGGCGCCGCCATCTCCGTGCGGGAGGTGACGGGAGCACCGGTCAAGTTCGCCGGTGTGGGCGAGGGCCTGGACGATCTGGAGGCCTTCCATCCCGACCGGATGGCGTCCCGGATTCTGGGGATGGGCGACGTTCTCACCCTCATCGAGAAGGCCGAGGCCACATTCGATGCCCGCGAGGCCGAGAAGGCAGCCGACAAGATGGCCAAGGGCCAGTTCACCCTGGAGGACTTCCTGGAGCAGTTCCAGCAGATGAAGAGGATGGGCCCGCTCCAGGAGATCATCGGCATGCTTCCGGGAGCCGGGGGCATGCTGAAGGATGTCGATATCGACGATGGCCACGTGAAGAAGGTGGAGGCCATCATCTACTCGATGACTCCCGAGGAGCGACGGAATCCCAAGCTGATGAGCGGGAGCCGCAAGCGCCGTGTCGCGGCCGGCTCGGGTACCCGCCCCCAGGACGTCAACCAGCTCCTCAAGCAGTTCGCCGACGCTCAGAAGATGATGAAGGGCCTGACCGGCAAGGGCATGGCCGGGCTGGGGGCGCTGACGGGTGGACGCCGTCGGTAGGCCCGACACTTGCTATGCTCACGTTCTCTCGGTCCGTCGCGTCCGTTCCATGCGACCCTGTGACCGACCGACTCCGATGATGAACGTCAAGGCCGCGCATGAGCCACGCGGCCCACGAGAGGTGAGTTGATGGCCGTCAAGATGAGACTCATGCGGATGGGGAAGACCAAGTCGCCCCATTACCGCGTGGTAGTGATAGACGGGCGGGCGCCGCGGGACGGTCGTTATATCGACCAGATCGGGCGCTACGACCCGCGTCAGAGTCCCTCTGTGATCGAGATCGATGCCGAGAAGGCGGTCGACTGGTTGCGGAAGGGCGCACAGCCGACGGAGGCCGTGGCGAAGATCCTGGATGCCTCCGGGGCCCTCACAGAGTTCAAGGTGAGGTCCGGCCGCATCCACACGGTGGGGGGATCGGCACCCGCTCCGGCCGAGGAGGCCGCGGCGGAGGAAGCTGCGTCCGGAGGGCAAGCCCACCAGAGCGAGGACACCGCGGAGCCGGACGACACGGCGGAGCCCGAGGACACCGCCAAGCCCGACGACACGGCCGTGCCCGAGGACGCATCCCGGGCCGAGGCGGAGGAGCGGCACACAGAATCCGAGCAGTCCGCTTCGACCGAGGAGGAGTGACCGTGGCCAAGGGCGAGATCGTCGAGCGGGTCGTCACCTACGTGGTGTCGGAGATCGTGGACAACCCCGACCAGGTGGATGTCACCATCGTCGAGCAGGGGCCGGACGAAGTGCTGGCAGAGGTGCGCACCGCCAAGGGTGACATGGGGAGGGTGATAGGACGGAGGGGGAGAGTGGCCCGCGCCATACGGGCCGTGGCCGGGGCCGCGGCCGACGAAGAGGGTGTCAGCGCAGACGTCGAGTTTGTCGACTGACTCGAACGAAGGCGACCGCGTCCTGGTGGGTCGCGTGATCCGTCCCCACGGGCTGAGGGGAGCGGTGGTCGTGGAGCCGATCACCGATCGTCCGGATGCCAGGTTCCGGCCCGGATCCGTTCTCCGTACGGAGGCGGGAGAGCCCCTCACGGTAGACCGGTTCGAGGCCACCGGGCGCGCCCCGCTGCTGACCTTCCGGGAGGTAGCCGGCCGGGACCGGGCAGAGACCCTCCGGGGTGCCCACCTCTACATTCCGGCCGGCGAGCGCCGGGGCCTGGACGAGGAGGAGTACTGGCCCGACGAGCTGGCGGGAATGGAGGTGCAGGACCGGAGTGGTTCCATCCTCGGGTCGGTTGCCGGCGTGGAGCAGGGAGTGGCTCAGGACCGTCTGCTGGTCGACACGGGTGAAGAGGTCATCCGGGTCCCCTTCGTGGCCGAGCTGGTCCCGGAAGTGGATCGGGAGGCCCGTCGGGTCGTCGTCTCCCTACCCCCGGGGCTCATGGACTGAGGGGTACCGCCGCTATCACAGAACCGTCCTCGGTCGTCACCCGCAGCGTGTCGTAGGGCTCGCCGATCTGGAAGGCGAGGTCGAAGGTCCGCCATAGACGCTCGCCGGGATCGAGCTCGAGGGTGGTCGCCGCCACCTCGGCATCGTTGAGAAGCACCGCCAGTTCCAGGTTCTCCAGATCCCCGGTGGAGTACCCGGCCACGTCGAGGACGGGTGCCGCCACGGCCTCCGAGCCGGGCTCCACTAGAACGACCTGGGAGCTGACCAGCGGCTGGCCCATCTCCGGGCCTCCGGCTTGCATCTCGACCTCGAGGCGGGCGGGGGAGGTGAGGATCCGGGCCCGGGCAACGGTCGGCTCTGTCAGTACGAAGTCGACGAAGCGGCTTCCATCCTCGGTGACCGGGACGAAGAGGCGCTCGATCGGCCCCTCCTCCACCAGCTGATCTACCACCACCGAGGCGGTCGTATCCGTCTCGACCCGGAGGACCCCCGCCCCCCGGAGAAGGCGGGCGTCGAGAGCGGGCGGGGTGGTGGCCGGCGCCCCGTCCTCGGTGGCGAAGCTGATCGTGACCACATGACACCCTCCCTGGGCACGCCAGGTGATGCCGGCGATCCGGGAGGCGTCGGAGGTGGGTCGATCGAACTCGAGGAGCTGGCCGTCGGCCAGCATGACGTCCCCCTCAGGGCAGGCTGCCGCCGGCTGCGTCGTGCTCGGCGCGGTGGCGCCGGTGCCGGGGACGGTGGTGGTGGTGATGATGGTGGAAGAGGTGGTCGTCGAAGAGGAGGTGGGTGGGGGAGGGGTGAGGGACGTGTCCGGGTCGAGGGCGCAGGTCGCCGTTGCCAGTGCGGCCACGACCAGGCAGACGAGGCGGAACACAACCGGGAGGTATCTGTGGTCGTAGGCTGGGCGAATGCGCATCTCGATCGTGACCATCTTCCCAGAGTTCTTCCACGGACCCCTGGACGTGGGAGTCGTGGGCCGGGCGCGCGCCGACCACATGGTGGACATCGACCTGCACGATGTGCGACAGCACGGTCTCGGTGTCCACCGCCAGGTCGACGACACCC
>JBKHJQ010000333.1:0-3537 GCA_046538055.1 Actinomycetota bacterium | reverse complement strand
GGCCAGAGCAGCCTGGGTTCGGGCCAGCTCCGCCCTCAGGGCCTCGTTGGTCTCCCGGAGCGATGCGATCCCTGCCACACCGTCGAAGAAGTCGGCCACCGGGTCGATCACCACCGCCGCAGACCGCTGGAGGGGGGCGAGCAGCGTCTGGGCTCCTCCTCGCATGACGCCAACCACCCCCTGGCCTTCGGTCCGCAGATCAAAGGTCATCAACAGCACCGCGATCACCACCAGAGTGATGAACGTGGGAAGTGCCCGATCGGATCTATCCAGACTCGTCATGGCGGCTCCCGGGACGACCCCTCTCCGGACCGACCGCTCTCAGCTGCGCCCGCCTCAAGGCCGGGACGAGGAGACGAGCACCCCCTGCAATGTGTCGAACTCCTCCAGACACTTCCCGGAACCGAGCACCACAGACTGCAGCGGCTTGGCCGAGGTGACCATGGGCATCCCAGTCTCCGAGGCGAGGCGATGGTCGAGCCCCATCAGCATCGCGCCTCCGCCAGTGATGACGATCCCCCGCTCCACGATGTCGGCGGCCAGCTCGGGAGGTGTCTTGTCGAGTGTGTATTTGACCGCATCCACGATCGACTGGGTCGGCTCGTCTATCGCCTCGCGGATCTCGGGACTGGTGAGCGTCACCGTCTTGGGTAGGCCGGTGACCAGGTCGCGTCCCCGCACCTCGGCAGACGGCTCATCCGAATACGGCCAGGCGGAGCCCACCGCCATCTTGATCTGCTCGGCGGTGCGCTCACCGATGAGAACGTTGTGCTCCTTCTTCACCCAGTCGATGATGGCCTCGTCCAGCTCGTCCCCTCCCACCCGAATCGAGCGGGATACGACGATCCCCCCCAGGGAGATCACAGCGACCTCGGTGGTACCGCCCCCGATATCGACGACCATGGAACCTGACGGCTCGCCGATGGGTAGCCCGGAGCCGATGGCCGCCGCCATCGGCTCTTCGATGGTGTAGGCCCGACGAGCTCCGGCGTGATAGGCGGCTTCCTCCACCGCCCGCCGCTCCACCGGTGTGATCCCGGAAGGGACGCACACCACGATGCGGGGCCGGGCCCAGCGCCTCCGATGGACCTTCTGTATGAAGTACCGCAGCATCTTCTCGGTGATGTCGAAGTCGGCGATGACGCCGTCGCGGAGGGGTCGGATGGCCGTGATCGTGGCGGGCGTGCGCCCGATCATACGCTTGGCCTCCATCCCCACCGCCAGGGCGCGTCCGTTCTGTGAGTTGATCGCCACCACCGACGGCTCGTTGAGCACGATCCCCTGACCGCGGACGAACACGAGGGTGTTGGCGGTGCCGAGATCGATAGCCATGTCCTGGCCGGCGAAGGAGAAGAGCGTTTCGGCCATAGACCTTCTCTAGGGAAGCGCCGAGTCTAGGCGACCTGAGGGGAAACGACTATTCCGCACGGGTCCTATCCGGGAAAGAATATGTCCAGCTCCCGTTTGGCGCTGTCGGGCGAATCGGACCCGTGGACCAGATTCTCGGTGACCTCCAGACCCAGGTCCCCCCGGATCGTGCCGGGTGCCGCCTCCCGGGGGTTGGTGGCGCCCATGATGGTCCGGGCCACGGCCACCGCGCTCTCCCCCGACCACTCCATGGCCACCACCGGACCGGACGTGATGAAGGCGAGGAGCTCGGGGAAGAAGGGCTTCTCCAGGTGCTCGGCGTAGTGACGACGGGCAAGTTCCTCGTCGATGGTGAGGAGCCGGATCTTCTCCAGGGTGAGACCCTTGCGCTCCAGTCGGCCGATGATCTCGCCTGTGAGTCGACGCCGGACACCGTCCGGCTTGACCATTATGAATGTGTTCTCGAGGGACATGGCAGGCAAGGGTACCGATCCCGACAGTACGTGTCAGGACGACAGCTCGCCCGCCAGTGCCCGGCGAATCTCCCCCACCAGATAGAGGGAGCCCGCCACGAGGACGCCTCCATCCGAACCCGCCTTCTGGCGGGCGACCTCCAGCGCCGAGTCCGGGTCCCCCACCGCCTCCACCGGAGCCTGCACCCGCGACATCACCCGCTCCGCCACCTCTCCGGCCGGGATGGCCCGCTCTCCCTCGGGGCTGGTGGCGACAACTGCCTCCAGGCGCTCGCCGATGTGCTCGACCATCGTCTCCAGGTCCTTGTCACCCATCGCACCCAGGACCAGCACCCAGCGCAAAGTGGGGAACTCCTCGTCCAGGGAGGCGTCGAGGGCCTTGAACGCAGCCGGGTTGTGAGCACCGTCCAGCATCAGCAACGGCTCCCGGCCCACGACCTCCATCCGGCCGGGAGCCGTGAAGGCGGCGGCAGCCTCGGCAACCGCCTCCGTCACGAGCCTGCGGCCCAGCAGGGCCTCCACCGCCGCGACGGCCACCCCTGCGTTGACGGTCTGATGACGACCGTGCACGGGAAGATGGATGGAGCGGTACTCCTCCTCGGATCCGTTCACGTCTACCGCCCATCCCCCCACAGCCGGGCGAGCCTCCACCCAGAAGTCCCTGCCGAAGGCCCGGTGCTCGATACCCAGATCCCGGGCGGTGGAGTCGGCGATGTCGAATACCGACGGAGGGAGGGGGCCGGTGACGAGGATCGAGGAGGGTCCGGCGATGGCGAGCTTCTCCCGTGCGATCTCCTCCACCGATGCCCCCAGGTACTCGGTGTGCTCCAGGTCGACCCCGGTTAGGACCGCCACCTTCGACTCTGTGACGTTGGTGGCGTCGAGACGGCCGCCCAGACCCACCTCGACCACGGCCGACTCCACCGCCCGCTCGGCGAAGTAGGCAAAGGCGGCGGCGGTGGTGAGCTCGAAGTATGAGAACTGGATGCCCTCGCGCTCCTCCAGGAGATCGGCGAAGGCCGCCACGTCGGTCACGGCCTGGGCGAACTCCTCGGGGGTGGCGTTCCTTCCGTCGGCCCCCAGGCGCTCCTCCACCACCTCCAGATGCGGGGAGATGTAGGTACCGGCCCTGAGCCCATGCGAGAGGAGGAGCAACGCCGCCAGTCGGGTGGTTGAGGTCTTCCCGTTGGTGCCTGCCACGTGGATGATCGGGTATCCCAGATGAGGGGAGCCCATGGTCTCCACCAGCAAGCGGATGCGCTCCAACCCGGGCTGCATCCCTGCACCTATGTGGGCGTCGAGATATGCGATGGCTTCTGGATAGTTCATTGGGGTCCCCGGAGGTTAGGACACGCCCCCGGCCCCGAGAACCGGCCGGCAGTTGCAGGCCCGAGTCTGGTCCCTGCCGACAGGAGGAGCTCGCCTACTCCAGCACGAAGAGAGGGCCCCGGATCGTTCCGGGGCCCTCCCAGAGTGAGGAGGCACTCTCGATTCGGATCAGGCTTCGATCTCGCTCTCGGCGCTGCGCCGGGTGAGGAAGATCAGGCCCGCACCGGAGGCCAGGGCGATCAGGGCGGCCATTGCCATCCCGTCGGTCCCCAACCCCGTGAAGGGGAGCGTCTCGTCGGTCTCGTCATCGGTGGTGGTGGAGGTGGTCTCCTCCTCCACTTCCGTCTCGGTGGTGGAGGTGGTCTCC
>JBKHJQ010000332.1:0-3547 GCA_046538055.1 Actinomycetota bacterium | reverse complement strand
TGCGCCGGCCGATCTCGGTGGCGAGCAGGGCCACCCGGGATCCGTGATCGTCGAATCCGGGGCCGTGGCGGCGTTCCAGCTCCTGCAGCGGTGACAAGGGTGACTCCTGGTGGTGGCGGGGGTATTCAGATCGGACTTCGGGCCCGGAATCTTGAACGGCCGGCCGATTAGCCCTTTCCCTGAGTGCGAGCCGTCGCTCGCCGAGCCTCAAGGCCTGGAGAGCCGGCGCCGATACGACGGGGAGACGACGGGACCGACGGCCGTCCCACCACGCCGGTGTTGGGGGTGGTGGACCTCCCGGCCACGGCGCGATGCGAGATCAAGAGATGCCAGCAAGATTGAACTCGGTGTGGGAGGCGATCGGCGACCCGCTGATCATCACCGACTCCCGGCAGGAGATCGTCGTGTTCAACCGCGCCGCCGAGGACGTTTTCGGCTACAGCGGCTCCGAGGTGCTGGGCCGGCAACTGGACGTCCTTCTCCCGCCGCGGTTCCGCCTCTCCCACCGGAGGCACACCGACCAGTTCCGGTCCCGCGGCATCGGCCACACCAAGGGCGGATCCGGTCGTCCCACGGTCTATGCCCTCCGCAAGAACGGGGAGGAGTTCCCGGCGGAGGTCACACTCTCGACCTTGCAGCTCGAAGGCGAGATGATGGCGGCTGCCACCGTTCGGGATGTGTCGGATCGGGTGGCGGCGGAGCGGGCGCTGGCCCAGAGCGAACGGCGCTTCCGGGTGGCCTTCGAGGACTCACCTGTGGCCTTCGCCCTGGTGGGGATGGACCGCCGCCTCATCGACGGGAACGCCGCCCTGGCGGCGCTCACCGGCATCCCCGTGGAGGACATGCGGGGACAGCGAATGCCGGAGCTGGTGAACGCCACCAACATCCGGGATCTCACTGCGGCGCTGCGGCCGATGCTGGCAGGGGAGGCGAGCACCGTCCGCACCGAACTGCACATCGTGGATCCCGGCGGGAAGCCACGGGTCCTGGACCTCTTCGTCGCCCTCGTGGTCGACGACGAGGGCCGGCCCGACTACATGATCAGCCAGGCCTCCGAGATCACCGACCGGGTGCGCACCCAGCGCCAGCTGGAGGAGCTGCTTCGCTCCAAGGACGATCTGATCGCCTCGGTGTCCCACGAGCTGCGCACGCCCCTGACGGCGGTGGTGGGCTTCGCCCGCCTGCTCCAGGACAACGCCGGGAGCCTGTCGACCCCGGAGGAGAAGGAGATGCTCGACTCCATCGTGTCGGAGGCGACCGATCTGTCCGATCTGGTCGACGACCTCCTGGTGGCCGCCCGGGCGGAGATGGGAGCCCTCTCCTCCGTGCGGGTTCCGGTGGACCTGCACCTGGAGGCGTCCCGGGTTCTCCATAGCTGGCGGGACGCCGAGGTGGAGCGGGTCATCCTGGAGGGCACACCGGTTCGTGCCCTGGCCGATCCGGGCCGGGTGCGCCAGATCCTGCGGAACCTCGTCTCCAATGCCCTCCGATACGGCGGCGACCGGATCGCCCTCCGGGTGGAAGGCAACGGGGAGGCCGCCGTCGTGACCGTGGCCGACGACGGTCATCCCATCCCCCCCGACGACCAGGATCGAATCTTCGAGCGCTACCAGCGGGCCCACACCAATGCGGGCGTGACCGCCTCCATGGGCCTGGGGCTGTCGGTGGCCCGGGATCTGTGCCAGTTGATGGGCGGAGGTCTCACCTACGGGTTCGAGGCCGGCGAGAACCGTTTCCGGCTGACCCTTCCGCGGATCCCGGCACCCTGACTGTCCGGAGTCGAGGGCCGGCCGTCGACTCCGGACAACTCGAGGGTGGGGCCGCGCGTCAGCGTTGGAAGTCGACCCGGTGGATCGCTCCCGTGTCGCCGAACGGGGTGCCGGTCTGGTTGGTGAGCAGGTAGAGCTCACCGTCGGCATCCTGTCCGAGCCCCAGCACCCGCAGACCCGTGCCGTCCAGGCCGGCGACGGCCGACTCGCGGATGCGGCTGTGGTGGAGACCACCCGGCTTCTGGTTGGGTGTGGCGAAGTGGAGGAGCCGGCCCCGTCCGTCGGCCAGGTCGAGGAAGTCGCCGAACACGTAGCGTCCCTTGAGGGGCGGGATCTCCGATCCCCGGTACACGAAGCCGCCCACCACGGCGATGCCCTCGGAGTGGTCGTACTCGGCCACGGGGTCGATCAGATCCCGGTCCTCCGACCCTGGGCAGGGATCGGCCGCGAAGGCGAAGCCCGGGTCGGCGCCGTTCTGATCGAAACAGGCCGAGCCTTCCTTGATGGGCCACCCGTAGTTGCCGCCCGCCACCACCACGTCTATCTCCTCGATGTCGTTCTGGCCCACATCGGCGGCGAAGAGCGTGCCCGTGGCCGGGTCGAAGGAGATGCGGTAGGGGTTGCGGAACCCGAAGGCGTAGACCTCGTCGGCGCCGGCCGCGTCCCCGACGAAGGGGTTGTCGGCGGGTATCCCGTACTCGCCGTTGGACGAGTCGTCTCCCTGGGGATCGATGCGCAGGATCGTTCCGAGCACGTTGGTGGGATCCTGGCCGTTGCCGCCCGGGACGTGGCCCACGCCCTGGTCGTCGGCGGCGCCTCCGTCGCCCAGCGCCACGTACAGCAGACCCTCCGGTCCGAACACGAGGGTGCCGGCGTCGTGGTTGAACTGGGGCTGGTCGATGCGCAGGATCTCCCGCCGGGTGTCCGGATCGACCACCGAATCCGGGTCGGTGGGGTCGGGGACCTGCCACTCGGCGATCACGCTCTGATGGTTGGGGGCCACCCCTGTGGGCATCGTGGAGAAGTCGGCGGGACCGGCCTCCGGCTCGGACGTGTAGGTGTAGACCAGGCCGTTGGAGGCGTAGTCGGGGTGGAAGGCCAGGCCCAGGAGGCCCCGTTCGTCGAAGGTTCCCGGACCTCCCACACCCAGCGAGACCAGGCGGTCGCTCACGTCCAGGAACGGAGACCGGGTGTCGGCGTCCAGATCCACGGACCAGACGATGCCGTCCTGGTCGGTCACCATCAGGTGGTCGTCCAACCCGGGAGCGGACGTGCCCCAGCCGGGAGCCGTGAGACCGTCGGCAACCGGGTCCAGTGCCAGCGGTGGCCCTCCATCCACCACCGGGTCGGTGAGCCCTTCCTCCTGCGCTCCGGCGGTGGAGGCCCCGGCTGCGATCATGGCGGTCACTGCCAAGGTGGCCACCAGCCGGCGGGTCGGCGGGGTCGGGTGCGTCGTATCCATGGCTGCTCCCTCCTCACGATCGAGTCCTCAGCCATTGCGGCGATACCTGGACCTATACGGAGGACCACCCGGCCGCGGTTCCCTGGAACTACCCGAGAAGGGGCATCAGGGGAGGGAGGCCCCTATCGTGGGGCGCCTCGGCTGCCCGAATCCGGGAACCGGCGCATCCCCCGATTGCGTCTCATCTCTGTGCCCTGTGCCACGTCCATCAGGAAGGATCTCGAATGAGCCGACAACTCGCCTCCATGCTGCTCGTCCTCACGCTGGCGGTCGTCGCGTGCGGAGGGGACGGCGAGACCGCCACCACCAGCTCCTC
>JBKHJQ010000331.1:0-3578 GCA_046538055.1 Actinomycetota bacterium | reverse complement strand
ACACGGGGCTGTGGACCCCGGAGCTGCTGGCGGAGCGGGCCGGGAGGTACGGTCTGACCGTGGACGAGTACAAGCGCCGGAACCTGCTGTCGATGGAGGTCACATCCGCCACGGTGGCCGGGGTGATCGCCGAGCTGCTGGGGGAGCGCTTCGCCGCCACCACCGGGGCCCAGATTCCCATCGACGGCGGCTCGGATCGGGTCGTATGAGAGGCGACACGTCTCTGCCGATCATCGGCGTCGACGCCGGGGAGCTTCCGGAGGCCATGGTGGTGGTGGGCGACCCGGCCCGGGCCGAGAAGGCCGCCGCCCTCCTGGACGACGCCCGTCCCCTGGCCCGCAATCGGGAGTTCGTGTCGTTCGCCGGCACCTACCGGGGCGCCAGGGTGGGAGTGATCTCCCACGGCGTGGGCGCCTCCGGAGCCGCCACCTGCTTCGAGGAGCTGTGCCGGGGCGGCGTGAACCGCATCGTCCGGTCGGGCACGGCCGGTGGCATGCAGCCCCGGGTCACCGACGGCGACCTGGCCGTGGCGACCGCCGCGGTTCGAGCGGACGGCTACACGCCCGGGGTGGTGCCGGAGGCCTATCCGGCGGTGCCGGATCGGGCATTGACGACCCGGCTGGTGGAAGCGGCGGGTGAGGCACACGAGGGAATCGTCCTCACCTCTGCCGTCTTCTATCCCCACGACATCGTGGGATCCGATCTCGCCCTCTGGCAACGGGCCGGAGTCGTGGCGGTGGAGATGGAGGCGGCCGCCCTGTTCGTGGTCGCCTCCCTGCACGGCGTGGCGGCGGGAGCCGTCTTCGCCATCGACGGCAACCCCCTGGCCGAGGAAGACGCCGGCATGTCGGGCTACGACCCGGACCGGGAGGTGGTCCACCGGGCCGTGGACCGGGCCCTGCGAGCCGCCTTCACCGCCCTCACCTGACCCCGCAAGCTCCGATTGCGCGAGAACGGGGTCAGGGGCGGTCGACGGGGATGACCTCCAGGCCGTCCGGGCCCGCCACGACCACCACCTCCTCCTCCGCCGTGGTGGCGGCCAATGCTTCCATCACCTCCTCCACCGACCAGGGACGGGCTGTCTCCTCCAGGCGGGACCAGGCCTGCACCCGGCCCCCGGTGCGGCGGGCCACCTCCCGGGCGATCTCGCTGTCGGGAGCGCCGATCAACAGCACGTACCTGGGCCCCTGGAACCGGACCGGCATCCGGGCCTGGTCCGCCCGGAACACCGACAGGTGGTAGGCGGCCAGGGCACCCGCCGCGAACAGCGTCCCCACCGCGAAGCGCATGCTGCGCACAGTCTCGGCACCCAGGTTCCCCTCGAAGGCGTCCTCCAGGAGAGTGAAGACGGCGGTGATGAGGGCGATGACCGCCGCCACCCCGCCCAGGCCGAAGAGCAGGAACAGGTACACGCGGCGGGTGAGGGCGGGACGCTCCTCGGACGGATCCGCCCTCTGGATCCGCCCCCAGAAGACCCACCACACGGGCGCTCCCACCGCCAGGGTCGTGACGGCGGCCAGGACGGTGTTCACGGCGCTGGCTTCCACCACCACGTCGCGGGTCCCCGCCAGGACCTCCAGGAGCGCCACCACGAGAGTGGCGAGCCCGCTCGCCGCCGCCAGCAGTCCGATCCCTGCCATCAGGTACTCGTAGACCCGCCGCACCTCGGTGCGCCCGGTGGGCTGGTCCTCCAGGACGGAACGGTGGTACCACCAAGCCACCACCCCCACGACCGCGCCGGAGAGGAGACCCGGGACGGCATCGAAGTGGCGGGCGGCCTCGGCGGTCTCCGGGTCGCCCACGAGCCACACCAGCACCTGGTAGAGAAGGGCGGTGGCCGTCCCCAGCGCCCCGATCAGCCCGGCACCCACCCCGAAGAGGAGGACGAAGACGAGCCACAGGGTGGTCCTCTCCGCCCCCGACGCCGTCCTCAGCCAGTAGAGGGACCACACCGACGCGCCCACCACGAGGGTCACCGCCGGGGGGAGCAACGCGCTCTCACCCGCCACCAGGGGCTCCCCGCTCATACCCATCAGCTCCCGCAGGGCCGCTGCCAGCAGGCCGCCCAGACCCACGGCGGAGGTGCCGAGAGCCGCCAGCGAGCCGACCAGGTGGTGCACGAGCGACCGCCGCCGAGGTGTGATCCGGCTCTCCACCAGCCAGTGGGCTGCCCAGACCGTCCCCCACACGATCAACCCGGCCAGGTCGGCCCCGTCGTAGCGCTCGGTCCCCACCAGCCAAGAGAGGACTCCGTGCAGATCCACCATGGCGTTGAAGAGGGCGGTGAGGGCGGCCAGCGTCACATAGAAGGCCCAGCCGAACGAGCGCGCCTCTCCCGGCTCCACGGTCATTCTGCGCCGGGACCAGATCGCCACAGCGGTGTAGAGCGGTCCCCCGATGAGGACGAAGGTGAGGCTCCGGGCCAGCTGGGTCTGGTCGAGGCGGGCGACTTCAGCCCCTCCCAGCAAGCGGGAGATGAGACCGGCGAGGCCGATGGCGACCACGACCAGCAGCCCGTACAGAAGGAGGTACTGGAAGAACCGCCGGATGGCGCTTCCGCCTCCTCCCCCGCTGGCTTCTCCCTCCTGGGCAAGGCGGCGCAACCCGAAGATGGCCGCCACCACCAGACCGACGGCGATGAGCGAGAGGAGACTCATTGCCGGCCCTGCGGACAGGAGTAGACGGGCCATGGCTCACCCGTGATCCGCCACTCCCCCGCCTCCCTCACCAGCTCGAACGGGCGCTCCTCGGTGTACTCATAGGTGTCGAAGGGCCCGTCGGAGGTGAAGGAGAAGTTCACTTCGACGCGGGCCGAGTCGCCTTCCACCTCGGAGCCGACCAGCACCACCCGGTCGGCCGATCGGATGGGGAACGCGTCCAGGTCGGCGGCATCGCAAGGCGAATCCGAGGCCAGATAGCCGGCCGCCTCCTCCTCGTCCCCGTCCACGACGGCACGGATGTAGCCCTGCACGGCCGCCTCCGGCGTTCCCGGCTCGAACTCACCTTCCGGTTGGAGAGCCGCCACGACCCCTGCCACGAGTGCCAGCAGGACGATGCCCCCCACCACCATCGCCAGGATCCTCTCCGGTCTCATCATCACCAGTATGGGACGGGACCATCCCCCTTCCAAGGAGCCTTCCGAACCGACTGGACCCCGCGGAGCCGGGAGGACGGCTCCTCTCCCATCCCTCTAGCATCGGGGCCATGTGTGTTGACTCCGATGCCCGACCCCCGATCTCCCCCCAGGGAAGGGCCGCTACCCGGTCTCTGGTGCTGGAGGCCTCCGACGGGACCCGCTTCAGCGCCTTCGAAGCGACGGCCCCCGAGGGGCCAACCCCTGCGGCGGTGATCGTCCTTCCCGACGTGAGGGGACTGTTTCCCTTCTATGAGGACGTCGCCGCCTGCCTGGCGGAGGCGGGGAGCGACGCGATCGCCATCGACTACTTCGGACGCACCGCCGGGACCGAGCCCCGGGACCCGGACTTCGATTTCATGGAGCACGTGGGCCTCACCCACTCCGGGGGGATAAACGCCGACATCGCCGCCGCCGCCGACCACCTGCGGGCCCGAAACGACGA
>JBKHJQ010000330.1:0-3583 GCA_046538055.1 Actinomycetota bacterium | reverse complement strand
AGCCGGAGGCATACCGGTGGAAGGGAGTGTCGAGGTAGGTCCCGGTGTTGGCGACCATCTCGATGCGGCTGATGTGGAACTCGGTTCCCTCCTCATAGTGCGAGCGGGACTCCCGGCGCGTGAGGTAGTCGGAGATAACCGGCCCCGGCAATCCCGGATAGGTGATCATGCCGTGCTCGATCACATGGGACAGGTCCACGAACGCAGCCATCGGAGGCAGCCTATCCCATGGCGATGCTGGTCGGATTGCCCTGGAGTGGGTCGCCCAGGATCCGGGAGGGTCAACCTCCCGGAGTGATGGTCCTCAGCTCGTTCCCTTCGCCGTCGGTGAGGACGAAGCTCTCGATCTCGCTCAGGCCCACCGTGAAGGAGAAACCTCCGATGTCGCGGTCGCCCATGGGGGCGGGCAGGACGGTGAGGGTGGTGCCGTCCCGGAGGTGGGCCGTGACGGCGAAGACATCCTCACCCGTCACTCCGGCCAGCACCGGCTCCAGATTCTGGAGCTGGATGGTGTGGAGCTGGTCGGAGGCGGGAGCCTCCGTGCACACCTCCTCGCCCTCCGGGGGAATGCGCAGGCAGGCCCGGCCGTCGGAGATGCGTGATTGGACGGAGAACGCCCCTCCACCCCCGCCGTAGCGGGCCACGACCTCGGGATCGTCCTCGACACCGGGCATGTCCACGTCCACCGATCGCGCCATCCGGTCGAGGACGGTCTGGTTGCGCTCGTAGTCGAAGGCAGGGAGGCCGATGGTGTCGATTATGAGGGTGGCATCGTCGGCCTCCCCGCCCACGTCGATGGCGTAGAGGGTAACCGGGGTTCCCTCCGGCCAGAGCCCCTCCCCCGTGGACTCATACTCGAGACGGACCGCCTGCAAGCCATCGATGGCGGTGACGGCCCTCTCAGCATCTCGTTCCTCCTGGGGCGCTGCTACCTGGCTGAAGGGAACGGGATCCACATAGGCGGTGACGGCGGCCACCCGCTGGTCGGTCCCCTCGGGAACCTGGAACGTGTCGGGATCGAACTGGCCGCACTCGGCCACCACCTCGCCGGAGTTGGTGCTCCACCCCTCCGGGTAGGCGATCGAGTATCCCTCCGGGCTCACGCACTCCCGGGAGAGGTCCACGGCCCCGGTGGGGGGAGTCGTCTGGGAGGTGGAGGTGGTGGAGGGGTCAGCGGTCGTCGAAGTCGTGGAGGTGGTGGACTCCGGTCGTGATGTGGTCGGCTCCCCAAGAGAGGTGGAGGACGGGTCGGTAGCCGAGCCCGGAGGCTCGGTACCGGCGGATGTGGTCTCTGTGTCGGTGGCCGCACCGTTGCCGCAGGCAACGACGCCCAGCAGAGTAAGGAGTATCACCGTGCGCATGGTCGCGCCGCTACCCGTGGATCCGGCGTCCCAAACGGTGCCGGCGGACTGTCATCCCAGGTAGGTGAGCAAGTGGAGCGGAGCCGGCGGGGTAGCCCGAGGCAGTGACGGCGGGATACCCTCAACCGCAGCACGCCTCACGCCGATCATTCAGCGTGGACCTCCACCGGATACTGGAAAAGCCAGAACCCATGCCTTCATCCCCCTCCGGATCGACCTCTCTCCATCCCGAGCTGGTCGAGACCCTCGACAGGCTGGGTCTTGGCTCGGACCGCCCGCCGACCGACGCGGCGGAGTGGCAGCAGTTCCTGACCTGGGTGGACGGCCTGTGCCGGGAGGCGGCCCGGCTCCGCCACGACCGGGGCGAAGTGATGCGGGAGAGGTCCAGCTTCGAGAACCTCTTCCACATCTCTCCCATCCCCATCATGCAACAGGACTACAGCCGGGTGGAGGAGTGGATGGAGGGGCTCAAGATGCAGGGCGTCGGGTCCTTCCGGGACTACGTGGGAGACGATATCGAGGCGATCCGCGCCCTCGTGCCCATGATCAGGATGGTGGCAGCCAACCCGGCCGCGCAGCGGGCCGTGGGACTGGCGCCGGAGGAGATGCTGGGACCGATCGACCCTCGGATAGTCAACCCCGGATCGGAGGAAGGCTGGCTGGCCCAGCTGGGCGCGGTGTGGGATCGCCAGCCCGTTGCCCGGGCCGCGTTCACCGCGGCTACGGCCGATGGAACTCCCTACGACGCGGAGTCCGTCCTGGCGGCACCACTCATCGACGGAGAGCCGGATTTCTCGCGGGCGGTCTTCACCATCATCGATGTCACACTTCACAGGAACGAGGAGAGGCGCATGCAGGAGGCGGTGGAGGCCAAGGACCGGTTCCTGGCCTCGGTGAGCCACGAGGTGCGTACCCCTCTCACCGCCATCCTCGGTTTTGCCCGGCTGCTGGACGAGGACCCCGAGCTCCCCGCCCAGGAGCGCCAGGCGATGATCGCGGCGGTGGCCGAGCACGCCCAGGAGGTCTCTGATCTGGTCGAGGACCTGCTGGTGGCGGCTCGCGTGGAGCTAGGCCAGGTCCAGGTCGTGAACGTCCCCGTGGACGTCGCCGAGCAGGTGCGCCAGGTGCTGGATGCCGGTGGGTCCTTCACCCGCGGCGTGGAAGTAGGCCCGTGCCCGGAGGTAGTGACGGCCGTGTGCGACCCGGCCCGGCTCCGCCAGATCCTGCGCAACCTCCTGACGAACGCGGAGCGCTACGGAGGGCCGAGTGTGGCGGTGCGCCTGAGCTCGGACCACGACCGTGTGCACCTGGACGTGGTCGATGACGGCTCCGGACTTCCCGCCCATGAGTGGGAGCGGATCTTCGAACCCTATCACCGGGCCCACGAGCTTCCCGGGCGCCCCGGCTCGGTGGGCATAGGACTCACCATCTCCCGCCAGCTGGCGGCCCTTATGGGAGGGGAGCTGGCCTACGAGCATACGGACGGGAAGAGCCGCTTCCGGCTCACCCTCCCCGTCCCTGAACCAGGGCACGAACCGGACGCCGTCGCTTGACCCGGGCAAGGGGGTGACAACGTGGCGGAAGCCCGGTGCCGGGCCGAGATCCGGCGAAGCTACCCGGTTCGGTCCCCCGCCACCCCGGGACGGGCGGCGAAATCGGTCACGGAGCGATGAAGGCGGAAAGTCTCGTCATCGGTGCGGCTGTCGTCCACGAAGCGAAGGAACTCGCCGGCCAGGCGGGCGAAGGCGCCCCGATCCGCCCCGGCTGCAGCTCGGAGATTGAATTCTCCCGCCCGCCGCCATCGCCACACCTGATACATGTCACAACGCTGCTCGGGTGCCCACACCGGCTGGTAGGTCCCCAGGTACTCCAGGCCTTCGGGGGCGCTCCGGGCGAGATCCTCCTCCTTCTCGGCGAGCCAGCGGCGCAGTGGATCCAGGGCCCCCGGTCGGATGAAGAACCCCCATTCGTAGATGAGAGCCATGTCTCGCTCGCCTCCTCACATAGTGGCTGCCCCCAAACCTATCCGACGGCGCCGGCGGCCGGGGGGAAGGCGGTCCCGCTCACGGTTGCAGGAACACCGGATACTCCCGGACGTCGATCTGGCTTCCGTCCCGGGCGGAATCCGTCCACACGATGAGCGCTCCCCGCTGCGTGCGGTCGACGTCGTAGTCGATGGTGAAGTCGAACGATCCCCAGCCCACTCCAGACGTGGACATGGC
>JBKHJQ010000329.1:0-3592 GCA_046538055.1 Actinomycetota bacterium | reverse complement strand
GGGACACCCAGCCCACCCCCTTCAACGAGGTGGTGACGGTGGTGGCCGGCAGCGCGCCCATCGATTGGATGTCCGACAATCCCTTCGCCGCTCCCAACCCCCTCGTTCCCCGGTCCAACATCATGGAGCCGAACGAGGGGACGGAATGGATCGACTCGGGTCCGGCCGACCACGGCGGCGTCTTCACCTTCGATCTGGGTGAGTTGGCCGCCGGGGAATCGGTGGAGTTCAAGACGTTCTACGGGGCTGCTCCCGATCGGGCGACCGCCCAGGCCGCCCTGGTCGACCTCTCCTTCGAGGCCTACTCCATCGGAGTCCCCAATACCGAGGACGGCGTGTCCAACGTTCCCCAGCAGCCCAACTCGGAGACGGGTGTACCCGCCACCTACTTCTTCGGCTTCTCCGGTGTGGGCGGCGAGGTCGTGGCCCCTCCCGGCTACCCGGCGGCTCCCGCCGTGACCGCCCAGGTGGAGGCCGATACCGCCACCGTGGAGTGGACGACGCCCGACGACGGCGGCTCCGCTCTCACCGGCTATGAGGTGGAGCTATCGGTCGACGGTGAGCCGTGGTTGCCCCAGGCCTCCACCGACGCGGCAACCAACGCCTTGGTGGTGGAAGAACTGGCCAACGCCGAATACCAGGTGCGGGTGGCAGCGACCAACGACACCGGCCGGGGACCGTGGGGCACAGCCGCCTTCACCGTGGACGTGCAGGAGGCGGATCCGCCTCCGGAACCGGATCCGCCCCAGGACCCGGAGGACCCCGAGGACCCCGAGGAGCCGGAGCAGCCGGAGGAACCCGAGCAGCCCGAGGAGCCTGAAGAGCCCGAGGCGCCGACCTACGGCGGGTTCGTGGACGTGAGCGATTCGCGCTTCGGCCCGGAGATCGAGTGGATGGCTTCCCGGGGGATCACACGGGGGTGCAACCCGCCCGCCAACGACCGGTACTGCCCCGAGACCTTCCTCTCCCGGGCGGAGGTGGCCACCTTCCTCGACCGGTATCTCGACCTACCCGCCACCGATGTCGACTTCTTCTTCGACGACGACGACAGCGTCATGGAGCCGTCCCTCAACCGGACGGCCGCCGCGGACGTGTTCCGGGGGTGCAACCCTCCCGCCAACGACCTGGTGTGCCCGGACGACACCATCACCCGGGGAGAGCTCGCCGCGGTGCTCGCCCGGGTCTTCGGGTTCCGCTACGAGGCCGACTCGGGCTTCACCGACGTGGAAGGCCATCGCTTCCAGGCCGAGATAGGTGCCCTGGTGTCGGTGGATGTGGCCCGGGGCTGCAACCCTCCCGCCGGTGACAGCTTCTGCCCTGACCGGCCCGTCACCCGGGGCGAGGCTGCCGCCTTGATCTATCGGGCGGTTCGGGCCGGGAGGTGACCCCCGCCCGGAGGGCGGGACTGCGCCGTCGTCCCGCCCTCCGGGTGCCTCTCGTTCCGGGGGTATGGAGAGGTGAGTCGCCGGAGTAGCACGATTCCTCGTTGACGGGGGGCATCCGACCTGGTATTCAATCCTGAATATCGAGAGGATGACCGGATCCGGGGGAGGTCCGGCCGAGGGGAGGAGGACCCCGATGCGTCCGAGGAAGCGAGCGACCGTCTTCGTGGCGGTCCTCACGTTGTCCGGGCTGCTGGCAGTCCCACCCATGGCCCAGGCCGACTCTCCGGCCTGCGATCATCGTGTCAACAACACCGTGAGGAAGCTGCTGGAGTGCGTCACGGTGGACGGCGTGCGCGAGCACCAGGCGGCCCTGCAGGCCATCGCCGACGCCAACGGCGGGATCCGGGCGTCGGGGACGCCCGGCTACGACGCCTCCGTCGACTACGTGGTGGAGCGGATGACGGCGGCCGGCTACGACGTGACCGTCGACACCTTCGACTTCGGCTTCTTCCAGGAGACCGAAGATCCCGTGTTCGAGCAGGTGTCGCCCGATCCCACCACCTATGTCGACCAGGCCGACTTCGCCACCATGACCTTCTCGGGGTCGGGCAACGTGACCGGCCAGGTGGAGGGAGTCGACCTGTCGATCGGGGATCCCGGCGCCTCCACCAGCGGCTGTGAGCCGGAGGACTACGCCGGGTTCACAGCCGGGAACGTGGCACTGGTGCAGAGGGGAACCTGCTCGTTCTTCCACAAGGCATCCAACGCCGAGACGGCCGGCGCCGCGGCCGTGATCGTGTTCAACCAGGGCACCCCTGGCCGCACGGGCCTGTTCTTGGGGACGCTGGGGGGAGTCGGTGTCGACATCCCGGTCATCAGCGTGAGCTTCGGACTGGGTCAGGACCTCCTCGATCCGTCCGACACCGTGGTCCACCTCCGGGTCCAGGCGATCTCCGAGACCCGGACCACCGCCAACGTGCTGGCCGAGACCCCCGGGGGCGCAGCCGACAACGTCGTCATGGCGGGCGGGCACCTCGACTCGGTCACCGAGGGCCCCGGGATCCAGGACAACGGAACGGGCAGCGCCGCACTGCTGGAGGTCGCCGAGCAGATGGCGAAGGTCAAGCCCACCAACAAGCTGCGCTTCGCCTGGTGGGGCGCCGAGGAGTTCGGCTTGCTCGGTTCCATCGACTGGGTGCTGGAGGCCGCCGGCACGGGTGAGCTCGACGACGTCGCCATGTACCTCAACTTCGACATGATCGGCTCTCCAAACTTCGTGCGGTTCGTGTACGACGGGTCGACCCAACCGCCCGGCTCCGATGTGATCGGAGAGCTCTTCGGTGCCTACTTCGACTCCCAGGATCTGCCCTACGAGCTGGTCGAGGTGGGAGGACGCTCCGACCACTTCGCCTTTGCCGCCTTCGGGATCCCCATCGGCGGCCTATTCACCGGCGCCGAGGTGATCAAGACCCCCGAGCAGGCCGCGATATACGGCGGCATCGCCGGGGCGCAGTTCGATCCCTGCTACCACCTGGCGTGCGATACCTTCGACAACATCAGCCTGGAGGCCCTGGACCAGATGTCCGACGCCGCCGCTTTTGCCATCCTCACCTACTCCATGAACACCGAGTCGGTGAACGGCGTGCCCGGCAAGGGCAACTTCAAGCCGCAGAACCAGCTGAAGGCGGTGGACGGGCAGCCGTCCGGGTCGTGATCGACCACCTGGCGGGGACGCGACCTCCCGGGTCGCGTCCCCCTCGGGTCCGCTCCCGGCGCCGCCGGGAATCCCGCCCAAAGTCCCTGGCGTGGTGGCTCTCGGAGGTGTGGAATGGTCGCCATCATGTCGCAGGCAACGGTGCAGGAATCCACGCCCCGTTCCTCCGGCCGGGCCGGCCGGGTGCTGGCCACCATCTTCGGCATCCTGCTGGTCCTGGCAGGTGCCATCGCCTTGCTGTGGACGGTGGGCCGATCGACGGAGACGTTCAGCGAGGAATTCGAGGGAACCGTCGAGCGGGTGGTGATCGATGTCAACGGCCGTGTCTCGCTGGAAGCGGGCGAGCCCAGCCGGGTCACGGTGGAGCGGGAGTGGCTTCTGGTCGGCGCTCCCGAGGTGGAGATTCGCCAGGACGGGACCACGCTCCGCATCAGCGCCGAATGTGGCCTGCTGCAGCTGGGGTGTATGACACACGTCACCGCCACGTCCAGGT
>JBKHJQ010000011.1:0-15101 GCA_046538055.1 Actinomycetota bacterium | reverse complement strand
GCTTCGCTGCGCGCCGCGTCGGGGTCCCGATCGGAGGCGGCTACGGCGCCGTGATCGGGAGTCTCCGAACGGTCGAGCCGCCGAGCGCGCCGGACGATCTCGTCGTGGGTTGCGCGGGCATGAGCGAGGATGGCGTCGGCTTCCCGTCGGGCCGTGCGGCGCACCTCCTCTCCCTCCTGGAGCAACTCGCGGGCTTCAGTCTCGGCCGCTCCCCGTAGCTCCTCGGCCTGCGCCACCAGACGCTCCACCTTCCGGGTGGTCTCCTCGCGGGCGGTGGCGACGATCCGGCCTGCCTCCTGTCGAGCCACATAGACCAGCTTCTCCGCCTCCGCCACCAGTGCCTCGATGCGGGCGCGGTCGGCGGCGTTGTCGCCCGGCTCGGAAGGCTGGATGGTTCCCACGACCTACTCATCGGCACGCCGACCCCCCAATCTTCAATCCTGTTGGTGCCGGGTGGGAAACGGGAGGCCGGGCCGGCCCGGCAACCTGTTTACGCAAGCCGCGCCAGTGGATAGACTGGATCCTCACATGCCTGCTCGCTGCTGCGTCCCCTGTTGCACTTGTACACCGTGCGGGAGGCGCGCGTAGCGAGACACGTTCAGACGACAGCACCGTTACGAAGCCGACCCGCATCCGCCGGATGCGGGTCTTCTCATTTCCCGAGGACCCCAGCCATGGCCACCCGAACCCCAACCCACCTATCCACCGACCGGTCCCTGCGACGGTACCGGGAGATCCGGGACATGCTTCCCGACGTGGATGACCCCAGCCCCCTCGTCCGGGTGCAGAGCATCGCGCCCGAGGCGGGAATCGAGCTGTACCTGAAGCTGGAGTGGATGAACCCCTTCGGATCGATCAAGGATCGGGCCGCCGCCTACATGCTGGCTGCCCTGGCCGAGTCCGGCCGGTTGGACGGCAAGGAGCTGGTGGAGGCGTCGTCGGGCAACACCGCCATTGCCCTGGCCGCTCTCGCCGCCCGGTTCGGGACACGTCTGACCGTCACCATCCCCGACGGGGTGCCCGAGGAGAAGAAGGTGCTGTTGCGGATGCTGGGGGCGGAGGTGTGGGAGACACCCGACGACCTGTGCCCGGTCGACAACCCCCGGGACGGTGCCATCGCCCTGGCCCGGTCCCTCGCCGCCAGCGAAGGAGGCGGCCGCTACGTGATGCCCGACCAGTACGAGAACCTCCACAACGTCCGCGCCCACTACGAGACGACCGGGCCCGAGATCTGGCGTCAGACCGAGGGCCGCATCCGCTGCTTCCTGGCCGGTTTCGGCACGTGCGGCACCATCACGGGAGTAGGTCGGTATCTGAAGGAGCAGGATCCCGACATCCAGGTCGTGGGGATCGAGCCTCAGCCCGGCCATCGACTGCCCGGGCTCAAGAGCTTCGGTGAGGCGAAGGAGCCGGGGATCCTGGACCGGGACGTCATCGATCACGTGATCCGCGTCGACGACGAACCGGCCTATGCCGCCACCAAGCGCCTCTTCCGGGAGGAGGGTCTCATGGTGGGGCCCTCCACCGGGGCGATCGTGCATGCCGCCGGGGAGCTGGGGGACATGGCCGGTGGCACGGTGGTGGGGGTGTCCCCCGACGGGGGTCAGAAGTACACGAGCTATTTCGCCGAGCTCCTCGGCGACGAAGGCCTGCCCGCGTTCTAGCGACCATGAAGGAGGTACCCATGACCCAGCCCATCGCCGACGTCGAGGTGAAAGAGACACTCGACTGCACCGGACTCCTCTGCCCTCTCCCCGTCTACAAGGCGGGGGTGATCCTGCAACGCCTCGACCCGGGCGACGTGCTCAAGGTGGTGACGACCGACCCCGGCGCGCTGGAGGACATCCCTGCCCTGGCCCGCCAGCGGGGCGACACGCTCCTGGGGAGCGAGGGAGACGACCGGGTCCAGACCTTCTGGCTGAGGAAAGGAAGCTGACATGACCGCAGAGGCGCTACGGGAGGATCCCGTCCCCGAGAGCGAGCCCCGTCGGAAGCGGCTGGCCCTGGTGGCGTCCAAGGGGACCCTCGACCAGGCCTATCCGCCCCTGATCCTGGCGTCCACCGCTGCCAGCCTGGGATGGGAGGCCGGCATCTACTTCACGTTCTACGGTCTCGACATCCTCCATCAGAAGCGCTTCCGCAAGCTGAAGATGGCATCCCTGGCCAACCCGTCGGGTCCGGTCCAGCTCCCCAACCTGCTGGGGGCGGTACCCGGAGCCACCGCCGCCGCCACCAAGGTGATGCGGAAGTGGATGAACGACGCCCGGATGCCGGAAGTGGCCGAGTTCATCGAGATGTCCCGGGAGCTGGGAGTCCGGTTCTTCGCCTGCTCCACCACCATGGGGGTTATGGGCGTGGAGGAGTCGGATCTGATCCCCGGATGCGACATCGCCGGGGCGGCAGCCTTCCTGGACTACGCCGCCGACGCCGACGTGCAGCTCTTCGTCTGAGACGCTCAGTGGATGGATAGGCCCTTGTGAGTTCTGTGTCGTAGGGTGTGCGCCATGGCCACATCCTTGATGGAAACCGAGACCCTGGTCGTCGAGCAGCGCCGCAAGTTGTTCGAGATGCGGAACCAGTACCGGGTCTTCGACGAGGACGGAGCCCAGATAGGCGCGGTGGAACAGGAGGCCCAGTCGGCATTCACGTTCCTGGCTCGCCTCGGCACCGACATGGACGTCGCCCTTCCCGTCACGTTGAGAGTGGAGGAAGGCGAGGGTCTCCCCGTCCTCGTCCTGCACAAGCCCTGGTTCCGCATGACGATGTCGGTATCCCGGCCCGACGGCACGCGCCTGGGCCACGTCGCCAAGCGGATCCGCCTCGGAAAGGCCCGCTTCACCCTTTCCGACGCATCCGGATCCGAGATAGGCGAGGTGCGGGCCGAGAACTGGCGGGCGAAGGACTTCGCGGTGGTGGACACGAGCGGCAACGAGGTGGCCCGGGCCACCAAGAAGTGGCGAGGGTTGGCGACGGAGATGTTCACCGATGCCGACACCTACGTCGTCGAGCTGTCCCCCCAGGTGTCCGATCCGCTCCGGAGCCTGGCGCTGTCCGCAGCGCTGGCCATCGACGTCGTCCTGAAGCAGAAGGACTACTGACCGTCCACAGCCTCGAGGCCGCGGACCATGAGGTGGGTTCCCCCGTCGTAGGCCCGGGCTTGCATGTCGATGGCGATGTCGGAGGGGTAGCCCAGCTCCGGGTGATACTCCACCTTCACCGTCCGGCCCTCGTCAATCGCCCGTCCTATGAGCTCGAAGAGAGACTCCACCGTCGGCTGGTCGGGCCTGGAGGCTTCACCATCGACGACAGTGACCTCCCGGGGCAGCCGCAGGCTCGGGTCGCATTCCCCGCAGTCGTCCTCGAACTGGAACCGGTACGAATCGGGTCCCGCTTCATCCCACAGCGAGCGGGCTCCGGCCAGGGCCGCCCCCGGTCCGTTCCCTGCCATGCCTTCCGTGGGCGAGGGGGCGGGGGCGCCAGCTACTCCGCACGCCGCCACCAGGCCCACCAGGGCGACGGCTGCTGTTGTCGCTCTCACTGGGATTTCGACGCCCGCCCGGCCTCGGAGGTTCCCTATCCGGAGTCGCCCAGCGCATCCAGCGCCCGGGAGATGGGCGTGTCCCCGCTCACCACCTCGAACACCTTCCCCACGGTCCCGTCCCTCTGCAGCACCCCCACCAGCACGGCGGCGACGTCCTGGCGGGGGACGGTGCCGCGCTCCACATGACGGGCGAGGCGGACCCGGCCGGTGCCGGCCTCGTCGGTGAGCCGGCCCGGTCTCACCACCGTCCACGCCAGGCTGGATCCCATGAGCCTGGAGTCCGCCCGTGCCTTGGCCCGCAGATAGGTGGAGAACACGGAGTCGTCTGGGGGAGGGTCGTCGGTGCCCATGGCGGAGACCATCACGAAGCGGGCCACTCCCGCCGAGGCGGCCGCCTCCATCGATTTGACGGCGGCGCCATAGTCGACCGTCTCCTTTCGGGTTGCTCCTGACCCGGGGCCGGCCCCGGCCGAGAACACCAGGGCGTCGGACCCGTGGATGATGCGGGCCAGTTCGGGCGGCCCGGCCTCTTCCAGGTCCACCACCACCGGCCGCATCCCCACCTCCTCCAGGTCGGCGGACTGGGCGGGGTCGCGGATCAGGCCCACCACCTCGTGGTCGGGCGAGACGAGCTCCCCGAACAGTCGGGCGATCTGGCCATGGCCCCCGGCGACGACGATGCGCATGGAACCACCCTAAGGCGGATGCCACGCCTCAGGGGTGGGACGGGGATCTCCCCCATGGCACAGCCGCGGCGGATGCCGGAGAATGGGGCCATGACAGAACCCACCCCACCCACCGGACGCCTGACCCGACCCCGGCAGGGGCGCATCCTGGCGGGAGTGTGCGCCGCCATCGCCAGTCGCACCGGCGTCGACGTAGGAGTGGTCCGCATCCTCTTCGTGGTGTCTCTGGCTTTCGGCGGTCTCGGCTTCATCGCCTACCTCGCCGGCTGGGCTCTCCTCCCCGAGGAAGGAGAGGAGAGGTCGCCGGCCGAGAGGATGCTCGGCTCCTCCTGAACGCGAGCGCCCGGCCGTCGTCTACGCCGGACCGGAGGCAGACCGGATCGGGTGCCGTTCGGCCTCTTCCACGATCCGGCGGGCCATCCGACCGAAGATGAGATGGTGGAAGGGCAGCATCGCATACCAGTAGGCCCTGCCCGCCAGGCCGCGGGGACGGAAGTAGGCATTCTGTTCCAGCCGGGTGCCGCCGCCGTTGCGGGCCACCCGCCACTCCAGCCACGCCTGGCCCGGCAGTCGCATCTCCGCCGCAAGTTGGAGGTGGGAGCCGGGCTCCACGTCCGACACCCTCCAGAAATCGATGCTGTCGTGCAGGCGGACCTCGTCGGGATGCCGGCGTCCCCGGCGCAGCCCCACCCCTCCCACCAGCGTGTCGAGGATGCCCCGGGCCCGCCAGGCCCAGTCCATCGTGTAGTAGCCGACCGAGCCACCCACCCGGGAGAACGCCCGGAACAGGGCCTGAGGCGAGGCGGCGGTCTCCACCGTCTGACGATCGACCAGGAGGGTTCCTCCCGCCCATTCCGGGTCCCAGGAGAAGGGGCGGGCCGGGCTGGTGGAGGCGTCCGACCAGCGGGAGGGGATGTCGAGGTCGCTGTCGCGGGCAAGGGCCTCCTCAATGGCGGCGCGCAGCGGCATCGTCTCCACTCCGAAGCGCTGCGCCCGGTCGTCCCGGACGATCACCTCGTTGATGAGCGAGTCGACCAGGGGTCGGGCCACCCCCACCGGCAGGGGCGTCACCAGGCCCACCCACAGCGACGACAGGCGCGGGCTGAGGACCGGGACGGGGATGACGATGCGCCGCGGCAGCCCAGCCGCCCGGGCGTACAGCTGCATCAGGTCCCGGTAGGTGAGGACGTCCGGGCCGCCGATCTCGTAGACGTGGCTCCCCGGCTCGTCGTCCAGGGCGGCGATCAGGTAGGCGAGCACGTCCCGGATGGCGATGGGCTGGCAGCGGGTCTCCACCCACCGGGGGGTGGTCATGACCGGGAGCACCTCGGTGAGGTAGCGGAGCATCTCGAAGGACATCGATCCCGACCCGATCACCACCGCCGCCCTCAGTTCGGTGACCGGCGTCGGGCCGGAGGAAAGGGTCTTGCCCACCTCGTGGCGACTGGCGAGATGGGGTGACAGCCCCTCCTCGGGACCCAGCCCTCCCAGGTAGACGATCCTCCGGAGCCGGGCGTCCCCGGCGGCAGTGGCGAAGTTGGCCGCACCGGTCCGTTCCGTATCGGAGAAGCCCTCCCCCTCGCCGAGGGAGTGGATCAGGAAGTAGGCGGCCTCACAGCCGGATAGCGCCCGGCGGGTCCCGTCGAGGTCGAGCACATCGGCCTGTCGCACCTCCACCCGGTCCTGCCAGGGGCGGTCGGACAGCTTCCCGGGGGTGCGGGCCAGGCACACGACTTCGTGGCCCGCTTCCAGGAGCTGGGGCACCAGGCGACCTCCGATGTATCCGGTGGCTCCCGCCACGGCGACGCGCATCTTCGAATGCTATGGAGCGGCCGGCTCCTACCGGGCAGGGGACCGCCGTGCCCACCGACGCGGGCGTGGCTAGCTTTGGGAGGGAGGGGTGCCATCCGGCCGGTGGCCCGGCATCGAATGATCGGTAGACAGGATGCCGTCCCGGAAAGGGTATGACGATGCAATTGCATGAGGTGAGGCAGGTACAACGGCCTCGAGACGAGGTGTTCGCCTACACGGCCGACTTCTCGCACAGCGCGGAGTGGGATCCGGGAGTGGTCTCCTCCCGCCGGATCGGGGAAGGGCCGGTGGAACGGGGCGCCCGGTTCGCGCTGGAGGTCGAGTTCGGATCCGGCACCACTCCCATGACCTATGAGATCACCGAGTACGAGCCGGACAGCCGGGTGGTGCTGGTGGGACGGGGCGAGAAGGTGGAGGCCGTGGACGAGATCCGCTTCGAGAGCCGGGACGGGACCACCCTGATCGACTACACCGCGGACCTCACCTTCCACAACTACCTCAAGTACCTGGGTCCGTTCGTGTCGCCGCTGATCCGGCGGGTGGGCACCCGGGCGATGGACGGTCTGGCGGGGGTGCTCTCGCGATGAGTGTGCTGTCCGTCCCCACCTTCACCAACCTCGGATACTGGTGGCACGCCCGGTCCTTCCAGCCCCTGCAGGCCGACCTGAGCGGCCGGACCGTGGTGGCGACCGGCGCCAGCGGAGGGTTGGGCCTGGAGGCGGCCCGGCAACTGGCCGGCTTGGGGGCGCGGGTGGCCATCGTCGCCCGCAACCAGGACAAGCTCGACGCCGCCGTGGCCGGGATCGAGGGCGAAGCCGTCTCCTACCGCGCAGACCTCTCCCTCCTGGCCGAGATCCGCTCCCTCGCCGAGGGCCTCCTGGAGCGAGAGGGACGGATCGACGTCCTCATCAACAACGTGGGGGTCCTCCTGCCGGAGCGCCAGATCACAAGCGAGGGCCTGGAGAAGACGATGGCCACCAACCTGGCGGGCCACTTCCTCCTCACCCACCTGCTGACCCCCCGCCTGGTCGAGTCGGCCCCGGCCCGGATAGTCAACGTCACCTCCGGGGGGATGTATGCGGAGAGGATCCGGCCCGACGACTTGCATTTCGAGCGGGGCCGGTACCGGGGCACCGTGGCCTACGCCCGGGCCAAGCGGGGGCAGGTGATCCTCACCGAGATGTGGGCGGAGCGCCTCGCACCCCACGGGGTGGTGGTGCACGCCATGCACCCCGGATGGGCGGAGACGGGGGGTGTGGCAGGGGCGCTTCCCACCTTCGACAGGCTGATGGGCCCCTTGCTGCGCTCCGCCCAACAGGGTGCCGACACCATGGTGTGGCTGGCTGCCGATCCGGCTCCGGCGGCCAGCAACGGGAAGCTGTGGTTCGACCGACGCCAGGTCCCCACCCACCTCGTCTCCTCCACCCGGGAGAGCCCCGAGGAGCGGGAGGCGCTGTGGAAGGAGCTGGTGGCGCTCACCGGCCAGGACCTGGATCTGTCCGGGGTGGGGAGCTGATGGGCTCGGTCATCGCCGGCACCGGCATGCACGTCCCCGAGAACATCGTCACCAACGCGGACCTGGCCCGGATCATGAACACCTCCGACGAGTGGATCATGTCCCGCACCGGGGTGAAGGAGAGGCGCTTCGCCGATCCGGGAGTGGGCTCCTCCGACCTGGCGGTCCGGGCGGTGGAGTCGGCCCTGGCCGACGCCGGCGTGGATGCCGGCGATGTCGACGTGCTGGTCACCGCCACCATGACGCCCGATTATCAGGCCCCCGGCATCGCCGGGCTGGTTCAGGCCGGTGCGGGTATGCGGCGCGTGCCCGCCTACGACCTGCGTCAGCAATGCAGCGGGTTCCTCTACGGCCTGGACCTGGCCGATGCCCTGCTGGGCGCCGGTCGAGGGGAGACGGCCGTGGTGGTGGGAGCGGAAGTCCACGGCGGCTTCCAGCCCTGGAGCGACGAGTCCTGGCAGGAGGTGCTGGGCAGGGGGTCGGGCGAGATCCCCCCGGCCCACCACCGGCGCAACACCACCTACCGGGCATGGAGTGTCCTGTTCGGTGACGGGGCGGGAGCCGTGGTGTTGCGGAGGGACCCCGGCCCGGACGGCATCCTGGCCACCTCCCTCCACACCGACGGGGAGGCCTTCGAGCTGATCTGGGTGCCCGGGGTGGGGTTCAAGCACCGGCCGTACGTGAGCACCACTCAGGTGGAGGCGGACGCGCATCTCCCCACCATGGACGGGGGCGGCCTGTACCGGCGGGCGGTGCGGTCGATGCCGGAGGCGGCTCGGGCGGTGCTGAAGGAGGCCGGCATCGGTCTGGAGGAGGTGGATCTCGTGGTGGCCCATCAGGCCAACGACCGCATCCTGGAGGGTGTGCGAAAGCAGTTCCGGATGGGACCCGAGAAGGTCCCCTCCAACATAGGGGCGTACGGCAACACCACCGCCGCCACGCTCCCCATCCTCTACCACGAGCTCCGGGCGGCGGGGAGGGTGACGCCCGGGACCGTGGTGTGCTTCGCCGCCTTCGGAGCTGGGGCCCACTATGGGGCGGTCCTCTACCGGGAACCCCCGGACTGAGGCATGCCGGACCGGGCCGCGCCGTACGCGGCCAGGGCTCGATGACGGGCCCGGGAATGGTCCACCCTGGGTTGGGGATAGTCGCGGCCCAGGGTCACGCCGTGGCGGGCGAGGCCCTCCTGCGGCGTCTCCCAGGGGGCGTGGATCCGGGGGGAGGGGAGCGCCTCCAATTCCGGCACCCAACGCCGGATGTAGATCCCGTCGGGATCGAATCTGCGGGACTGGGTGACCGGGTTGAGGACCCGGAAATAGGGTGCGGCGTCGGTGCCGGTACCGGCCACCCACTGCCAGTTGCCCGCGTTCTGGGCCGGGTCGCCGTCCAGGAGATGATGGCGGAAGAACCTCTCCCCTCTCCGCCAGTCGATCAGCAGGTCCTTCGCCAGGAACGAGGCGGCCACCATTCTCACCCGGTTGTGGATCCATCCTTCCTCCACCAGCTGGCGCATGCCTGCGTCCACCAGCGGATACCCGGTCCTCCCCTCCTTCCAGGCCGCCAGTCCGGCGGGGTCGTCCCGCCAGGTGATCTGGCGGTAGGCAGGATCCAGCGATGTCGAGACCATCTCCGGGGCAACGGAGATCAGATGGGCATAGAAGTCCCGCCAGGCGAGCTGACGGAGGAAGGGAGAGGGGTCGGCAGCCGCCACGGCTACCTCCCGGAGGATGCTGCGGGGGGAGAGGAAGCCGAACTTGAGATCGATCGAGAGCCGGCTGGTGCCATCCCGGTCGGGCCGATCCCTCTCCGCCCCGTAGCGGTGAAGGCGGAAGATGAATGCCTCCAACCGCTCCCATCCGGCTCTCTCGCCGCCATCCATCGGCGGGGGACCGGCCTCGGGGATACCTGCGCCGGGCTCGGCAGTGATCGACGCCCGGCCCGGGGTCTCCGGATCGCCCACCGGACGGGCCGACCATCGGCGCCAGAAGGCGGTGAATACGCGGTAGGTGGATCCGGAGGAAGTCAGGACCGACCCGGGCGGGTGCACCCAGAGTCCGTCGTGGCTCACCGCCCTCAGCCCGGCAGGGAGCCTTCGGTCCCGGCGGGAGGCGTAGGGTGTGGCGTCGGCGTTGAGGTGGACCCGGTCGCCTCCGACGTCGGCGGCCACCCGGGTCAGTGCCCGGGAGGGATCCCCGAATTCCACCCGCAACCTCCCGCCCCGCCGGCGCAGTTCCATGTCCAGGGCCCGCAGGCCTGCGACCAGGAGTGACCGCCGCCGGGGCGACGCCTTCTCGTAGAGGTGGGGGTCCACGATGAAGAGGGGACATACCCGCTCGCCCCGGGTGCCTGCTGCCCAGGCGGGGTTGTCGCCCAGACGGAGGTCCCGCCGGAACCAGACGATCTCTGTGCCGCTCATCCTCTCCCCATCGTCAGCCGGTCCTCGCTCTCCACCCAGTCGTCGATCCAGGACCAAACTCCCCACAGCCACTCCACCCGGGCGAGGCGTTCCGGGGGGACCTCGGAGCGGGGAATCCGCCACAGGCGCACCCGGACGGTGGATCCCACCAGTTCCCCTCCCCACATGTCCCTGACGCGGGCGAAGCCCTCCAGTCCCCGGTGGGCCAGCACCACCACGTCCGCCCGGGGAGCGGCCTCGAGGAGGGCGAGGGTGCCGCCCGGGCGGGGAGGGAGGACATGACGAAGGCGGGCGGCGGTCTCCTTCCCCCCTCGGCCGGACAGCCGCCCTATGGCCGCTTCCCGCTTCTCCGCCGAGAAGCGGGTCCCCTCCGGGTAGATCAACACCCCCTCGGTGGCTCCCAGGCCGTCTGCCAGCCGACGGATGGCCGTCTGATCGTCGGGCCCGCCTCCCGCCCGGCGGACGAAGCAGTTGGGGAGGCGGTTGCCGGCGATGTCGAGGGCGGGATCCACCAGCAGCTCCCGCTTGAGGACGTAGCGAAGGCGGAGTGAGCGGGGAGTGGCGACGCAGCGTGCGGGAAGGAGGGTGTCGATCAGGGAAGCGTGGCGGCTCAGCACCAGGATGGGACCGGGCCCCGGACCCACTTCGTCGTCGATGTCGAAGCTGAGCCCGAACACGGCTGTTACCGCTCTCAGGTTCCACGCGGTCCACAGCTCCTGGAGCCGGTAGGTGGCTTCCCGGGAGCGTCGCCGGCCCAGGAGACCAACGGCCCCCAGAGCCGCCACGGCCCACACCTCCCCCGCCAGGTAGATCCAGAGGAACACCGCCAGGCGGGTGGCCATCCAGGGAGTGCGATTCCTCAGCCACCGGACCAGGTCGGTTCCCACCGCCGCAGCCGCCACCAGCGGAGCGAGGACGGTGAGTGCCGCGAAGCCGCCCAGAACCACGGAAACGGTGACAACTCGGCGGAGAAGGGTCCTATCCAGCATGCTTGCCCTCGAGACTATGTTCGGAGCGGGGACGGTGGGGGGATGACGCCTCTCCCGAGGAGGACCTTCCTCCTCTGTGCCTGCCGGTACCGTGGCGGTGTGTCGGCTGTGTTCTTCGTCTGGTGCCTGGTCGCCCTGGTAGTCACCGTGAACGCGCTGCGTCCACCGGTCCCGCCCCATCGGCGGTTCCCTCCTCTGTGGCTGCCGGGGATGCTGGTCTCCGAGCTGGCGCCTGCCCTGTTCCTCATTCGGGCCCTGGTGGCGGCCGGGTTCGTGGCGCTGGGCGCCCACCAGGGCGGCCTGGGCCGGCTGGCACTGCTCCTGTTCGTGGTCTCCGAGGCGGGGCTGGTCGTCCTGATGGGACGGACGATCCGGTCCGCCCGGGACACGGGCCGCGCCCCCTCCCTCCTGACGCTGGGGAAGGTGTGGGAGTCGCTTCCCCCCGAGGTGGAGCTGACGGCCGGGGTCCATTACCGGGACAGCCTCACCCTGGACGTGTACTCACGGGCGGGGGAGGGGGATGCTCCCGCCCTCATCTACCTGCATCCCGGCTCCTGGATGCGGGGCCGTCCCGGGCGCCAGGCCCGCCCCCTCCTGTACGGGCTGGCCCGGGAGGGCTGGGTGGTCCTGGACATCCGCTATCCCCTCTCACCCCATGCCACATTCCCCGAGCACCTCATCGGTGTGAAGCGCGCCATCGCATGGGCGCGAACCGAGGGAAGCGGAAAGGGGATAGACCCGGACCGGATAGCCATCGCCGGTGCGTCCTCGGGTGCCCACCTGGCTGCCCTGGCGGCCCTCACCGCCCACCGGACCGATCTCCAGCCGGGCTTCGAGGACGTGGACGTGAGCGTGGTCGCCTGCGCCGTCTTCTACGGAATCTACGACCTGCTGGTGCGCAATCCCACGCGTTACGACTGGCCGTTCGTGTCCCGCCACGTCATGAAGGCCTCCCCCGACGATGCCCCCGACCTCTACCGCCTCGGATCTCCCATCGACCAGGTTCGGGCCGAGGCTCCTCCCTTCCTGGTGGTGCATGGCGGGTTCGACTCGGCGGTGCTCGCCGACGAGTCACGTCACTTCGTGGCGGCGCTGAGGGCGGCGGGGGCGTACGTTGAGCACCACGAGGTGGAAGCCGCCCAGCATGGCTTCGACGCCGTGGCCTCCCACCGCACTCGGGCGGTGGGGGCCATGACACGTGCATGGCTGCACCGGGTGGTGGTCGAAAGCAGCGAACCGACACGGGGCTAGCTTGGTCGCGTACGAGGGCGGAGGCCAGCGGCCTTCGCCCTCGTCGCAGGGGAGTGTCGGTGTCAGGCGCCGATGCCCAGCGACCGGGCCAGGAACGTGGCCATCTCCCCCCGGGTCACCTCCCGCTCCGGGCAGTACCGGTCGTTGTCGGGCGGGTTGCAGCCCACCGTGATCCCTGCCGTGGCGATCGCCTCGATGTCGCCTTCGAACACCGAACCGTCGTCGTCGGTGAACGGGTCGGCATCGGAGGCCGTGCCCTGGACGAGGGCCCGGTTCAGGAACGCCGCCATCTCCCCCCGGGTGACCGGGTCGGCCGGACCGTAGGTGCCGTCTTCGTTGCCCCGGGCGATACCCGCCGCAGCCAGGGCGTTGATGTCGTCCTCGAAGATGGAGCCGTCGTCGTCACCGAAGGCGTCGGTGGAGGAGGCGGGCAGCCCCAGGGCTCTCACCAGGAACGCCGCCATCTCCCCGCGGGTCACGTCCCGCTCGGGGCAGTACTCGGTGTTGTCGGGCGGGTTGCATCCCCGGGTGACGTCGATGCGTTCGATGAGGTCGATGTTGGCCTCATGGACGCTGGTGTCGTCGTCGCCGAAGGCGCCGTGGGGACCCAGGCCGGCGATGGCATCCACCAGGACTGTGAACGTGCCGGAGTCGTCGCCGGTGTAGGTGCCGATGGCGTAGACCACCGTGTTTGCGCCCTCCTCCAGGGTGACGTCACCCAGAGGCACCAGCACGGTGTCGGCATCCCCGGGGACGGTGACCGTCACCTCGTAGGTGCCGGCGGGCACGTCACTCTTGGATTCCGTCCCGTTGACGAACGTCCCGGGTGTCAGGTCCACCGCTCCGTTGGCGAACACATCCACCTCGGGAGCCTGGGCGGTGTGCCGCAGCGTGAGGCGAGCCTCCCCGGTGGCCACCTCGCTCGTGTCGTTCACGAACACCGAGGCGGTCGGGTTCCCGTCGGCGTCCAGGTGCGCCACCACCGCGGCGTCCACTCCGGCGGGGACGTCGACACCGGGGACGTCGATGACCGCTGCGTCCGTCTCGGGGTCGGCGTCCGCCCCGTAGATGGCGATGTCGTAGGTCCCGGCGGGCAGGACCACCGGCCCGGCCGTGGTCTCCGGTTCGAAGTCCTCCAGGAGTAGGCCCCCGTCGACATACACGTCGACGGTGACTCCCGGTATGCCGTGCACCACGGTCACCAGGCTGGAAGTCACCTCGGTGGCGCCGGCCGGCGCCGCCCAGGTGGCCAGCGCCACACAGGCGGCGATGGCGGGTGTGAGCAGTTTCCTCATTCGTCCCTCCTTCAGGGTGGTTGTGGGGGTGGTTCGGAGCCGGTAGTCCGATCGGATGAGCGTTTCCGGGCGGACCTGGTGGAGAGAGATCACGCTTCGACGGTGTCTTCCCGACGGCGGGCGGGTGATGGTGCTAGCTTTCTCACGCCCGACCGGGCCCAGCGGGGTCCGGCTTCCCAAGGAGGAGAGCAGCATGCGCCTGCCGGAGAGAAGACGACGCCTGACCACCTTCGTGGTGGCGATGGCGGTACTGGTGGCCATCCCCCTGGCGGTGGTGGCCGCGGACGCGTTCGACGACGTGCCCGACTCGAACGTCCATCACGACGACATCGCCTGGCTGAAGGACGCCGGGGTGACATTGGGATGCAACCCGCCCGACAACACAGAGTTCTGTCCGGGCGACCCGGTCCTGCGCCAGCAGATGGCCTCGTTCATGCGCCGCCTGGCCGAGAACCAGGTAGTGGACGCCGCCACGGCCCAGGAAGCCGACCACGCCACAACCGCCGACAGCGCCACCACGGCCGACAGCGCCGACACGGCCGGGAGCCTGGACGGTGTCACGGTGGACCGGTTCTTCCACCAGGCCCCCGCCGACACGACCGACGAGATGATCGGCAGCTACGGGCCGATCACCCTGTACGCCACCTGTGACGGAGCGGGAGATCCGTTCCTGCGGGCGAGCTGGGACGAGGAGATGAACCATATGACCTTCAACGGGGCCGACGGCGGCCAGTTCGGCAACGCCTCCGTCGACCCGGATGAGATCATCAACATCGGCGATGGCACCTTCGGCAGTGCCGGAATCGCCGAGGCGGTTGGGTTCGACTCCCACGTCCACACCGCCGTGGAGTTCCTGATCCGTCCCGCCGCCGCCCTGGGAGACGACATGTGCTTCTTCTCGGGCTTCGTGACCGTCGGCTGAACCACCGGACGAACGGGACCGGGGCCCATCGGGCTCCGGTCCCCCCCGCACCGGGCAACGGGATATGGGTCCGGCAGCCCGCGCGGTGACGTCTGACCCGAGAGCGATCCGTTCCCGGCGGGGCCGCACTCAGGCGGCCCGGTTCTTCCTCTCCGGGCTCTCCGGGTCTTGGCTCATGACACGCCGCAGCCGGGACCGGGCTCCGTCCCGCAGGCGTGCCGCCCACACGAACTCGCCTGCCCACAGCGACAGCCCGGGGATGATGAGAAGCCACCCCGGCATCACCGGCAGTACCAGGCCCACCAGCCCAAGTCCGATCAGCACGCCACCTCCCGCGATGCGGGAGATTCTCACGAGTGGCCGGTGCCGGGTCATCGCCGACAAGCATGCCACGCCCGGGAGGCAAGCGTCACTCCGGCGGGCGGATCATTCCAGGAACGACCGGTCCACGGTTATGGATCGGCCCAGGAAGAAGACCCCGGGGTAGCCGGAGGTCTCGAAGCCGTCGCTGGGGTTGTCCGAGAGCACCGAGTCCTCCACCACCAGGTCGCCGGAGCGGTCGTTGCTGACGAAGAAGACCGCTCCTCCTCCCTCGTTGGCATGGTTGCCTTCGATGCGGGTGCCTTCGATGCGGGTGGTGAAGGTGTTGCCGTCGCCGTACACCGCTCCCCCG
>JBKHJQ010000328.1:0-3603 GCA_046538055.1 Actinomycetota bacterium | reverse complement strand
AGGGGGATGTGGCCCGGTTGGCGGCGGCGGGGATCACCCGGGGCTGCAATCCGCCCGCCAACGACCGGTTCTGCCCGAACGAGGTGGTCAGCCGGGCTCAGATGGCATCCTTCCTGGCGCGCGCCCTAGGGCTGAGCGGTCCCGGTGAGAACCCGCCCGATCCCGTCGCCCTCACCTCCGCCCCGTTCGTGTCGGTGCCCGTGCCGGTGGGGGTGGTGGCCGAACCGGCAGGATCGGTGACGGTGAGCCACGACGACATCCCGGCCGCCCGGATGACGCGGTTCGATCAGGCGGGCGGCGTGGTGGCCTCCGAGACCATGGGGGACCTCACCGTGGGGAGCATCGGCTACCTGGCCCATGATCCCGGACGAGGCGTCCACTGGCTGCTGCTCCCCTCGGGGGAGATCTACTTCGTGGATCCCGAGACCCTTCAGCACTCCCTGGCGCTCGACCTCCGCACGGTGACGATCGACACGTCCTCCTGGTACGACGTCGCCACGGAGACGGTGGGCCCCCATGGCGGCGTCATCGTCACGGTGGGGGCCGAGTACCGCGACATCGCCCTCCATCGAAGCGGCGACACCACCACCGTGCTCATCGGCGGGTTCTCGGTGGCGCACCCGTTCGTGCTGCGCCTCACGGTGGAGGGGAACGACCTCACGGAGGCGCAGGTGATCGTGGGATCGATCGCGGCGGACGTCGACTGCGGGGGATCCACCAGCCCCTGCCAGCCCGTAGGCCGGGGTGTGGCCGTCAATCGAGAGGGGACATCCCTCACCGTCCTGCCCATCCAGCTCCCGAGCGGCACCGCGGACACGCTCGTCTCCTTCCCGGTCGGCTACCGCCCCGGCGTGGACACCCCTCCCCGGTTCGTGGACCGCGATGTCCTGTTCTCATCGAGGGGCATGTCGACCGACTCGCAGGGGCGGTTCTACGTCACCACCACCGAGGAAGGGATCCCCTCTCTGGGTGCGCCGGCCGTTCCCGTCCTCCTCGTCCTGTCGCCGGGCCTGGACGCCATCCTGGCGGCGGGGACCACCGGTGCCTCCCTCGACCGCTTCCTGGACGTGGCGGTGGCCGAGGCGGAGAACCGGGCCTATGTGACGACCGGATCGGGCCAGGTGGTGCGGTTCGGGCTGGAGGGCCTGCCGTGAGGTGGGGAATCGTCCTTCTGGCTCTGCTGGTGGCGGCGGGATGCCGCGACTCGGGTCTGAGCAACGACTCCCTCCGCCGCGCGGTCCGGGCGATGGAGGCAGGCGACCAGCTCCCGGAGGGAGTGGAGGCTGAAGGAGAGCGCCTGCGGGTGGAGATCCACCATGACCTGTCCGGGGAGGAGGCTGTGGCGCTGGTGGAGTCGGTGGGAGGGGTCGTGGAGGGGACCCTGGACGGGGTCGTGCAGGCACTCGTCCCCTATCAGTCGCTGGAAGATCTGGAAAGCCGCGCCGGAATCCAATTCATCCGTCCACCTCCGCGGGTGGACATCCCGGAGGGAGGGTAAGTCGATGGGCAATCGTTGGCGCAACGGAACGTGGATCGTCTTGGCGGTCGTGATGACCGCACTCTCGGCGGCGCCGGCAGCCTCGGGGGAGGATCCCCTGGGAGCAAGCGGTCCGCAGCCGGCGGCCACGCGGGACACAGAGAGGACGGGGTTGACGGATGGGGGGCTGCGGGCCCTCGCCTCAGACCGGGCAGGCGACGGGATGGACGGCCTCGCCCAGATGGTGAACGGCTCCGCCCGGGTGGAGATCCATCATTCCCTGACCGTCGACGCCATCGAGGCCCTGGTGGGCGAGGCAGGGGGGACCGTCGAGGGACACGCCCCCGGCCTCACCCAGGCGGCGGTCCCCCTGGACCGGCTGGAGGAACTGGAGGCCCACTCCGGGATCGCCTTCCTTCGCTCCCCCTTGCGGGTGGACATCCCCCAGGCGCTGGAGCCGGCCGCCGGCTCGGTCCAGGGCGAGCATGTCGCGAAGACGAAGGCCTCGGCCTGGCTCGATGCCGGCTGGAGGGGCGAGGGTGTGAAGGTCGGGATCATCGACGCCTTCCACGGGCCGCTGTGGGACCAGGCCGAGGCGAGCGGTGACCTGCCGGCGCCGGCCGGGTCGATCTGTCGGGTCAACGGCAGCGCCTGTGACATCTTCGTGGCGGACAACATCCACGGGAACATGGTGGCGGAGGTGATCCACGACATGGCGCCCGAGGCGGAGCTGTACCTGGCCATCGCCGAGACGACCACCGACCTGGCGGCGGTGGTGGACTACTTCGCCTCCCAGGGAGTGGACATCATCTCGCGGTCGCAGACGGCTCTCTACGACGGGCCGGGGGACGGCACCGGGCCCATCGCCTCGGTGGTGGACTCCGCCGTCTCCCAGGGGATGGCCTGGTTCAACTCGGCCGGGAACAATGGCGGGGGAGGAGGCGAGGCGGGGACCTACTGGCGGGGAACGTGGTCCGATCCGGACGCCGACGGGTGGATGGACTTCACCCCCGGGGACGAGTTCCTCGGCTTCTTCTGCGCGGGGCTGATCAACGGGGTGCGATGGGACGACTGGGGTGCTTCCCCCCCCACCGACTACGACATCTACATCTACGACGAGATCAACCCGTCTCCGGTCCTCAAGGCCTTCAGCGAGGACGACCAGGGAGCGGGGGCGCCCCCGGTGGAGCACATAGACTCGAACTGCAGCGGGCCCGACGACATCGACTTCCTCGCGATCCACCGCTTCTCGGAGGGCGACGGGTCGGCGGGAGACACCCTCGAGTTCATGGCCAACCTGTCCCGTGGATTCGAGTACTGGCAGAACCCCTACAGCGCCTCCGGGCCGGTCTCTGACTCTGCCAACCCGGGGATGCTGTCGGTGGGCGCGGTCGACCCCGCCCTGGGGACGTCCATCGCCAATTACAGCTCCCAGGGCCCCACCAACGACGAGCGCATCAAGCCGAACGTGAGTGCCGCCGCCTGCGTGGCCACCTTCACCTCCGACGAGGCCGGCCTGCCGTGCTTCAACGGAACAAGCTCCTCCACCCCGGTGGTGGCGGGCGCTGCCGCCCTGGCCCTGGAGGCGGAAGTGGTGTCGAGTGCCACCGGACTCGCCTCCTGGCTGCAGTCCAACGCCACGGTCGATCGGGGCGCGGCCGGGCCCGACAACACCTTCGGTGCGGGTGAGCTGGTCCTGCCCGCTCCTCCCTTCCACCAGGACGTGACGGCACCCGCGTGGCCCTCCGGATCCTCGCTCCAGGCAGGCTCCATCCTCCATCGGGAGCTGACCCTGAAATGGACGCCCGCCACCGACGACGTGGATGTGACCGGCTACCGGGTCTACCGGGGGAGCACCCCCATCGGGGATGTGGGGGCCGCCACCCGTTCCCTGCATGTGTCGGGTCTCCAGCCGGGCACCGGGTACCGGTTCTCTGTTCAGGCCTTCGATGCGGCCGGAAACGAGTCGACGACGGGCCCGAGCGTGGACGTGACCACCGCCCCCGACTTCACCGACGTGCCCTCGGGCGATGTCTTCCATGACGACATCGCCTGGCTGGCCGGTGCCGGCATCACCCGGGGCTGCAATCCGCCGGTGAATGATCGGTTCTGTCCGGATGATCCGG
>JBKHJQ010000327.1:0-3608 GCA_046538055.1 Actinomycetota bacterium | reverse complement strand
TCTTCCTCCTCCTCACCTCGGCAGATGCCGACCAGCCGCCCCCGCCGGGCACCCTCCATGTGGTGGCACCGGGGGACACACTATGGGAGCTGGCCGCCCAGGTGGCGCCGGACGGGGTCGATCTCCGGCGGGTGGTGAGAGACATCCGGGAGCTCAACGACCTGGATCATGCCACTATCCGGCCCGGCCAGCGTCTCGTCCTCCCCGGTTAGGGCGGACGGCCCTCTTTTCTCTTCGCCAGTACGTGCGATAATCGAGGCCCACGTACTTGGCTAAGGGCAGCTGGGGGGTTGGATGCTTCCGACAACGTATCGGGGTGACGCCATCATCGATGGCGAACGCGTGTCGGCCGTGCTCCATCTGAGCTCGGATTCGGTGCGTCTCGCACTCGCCTCCAACCAGGAGGTGCTCCGCTGGCCCCTCACCTCACTGGATGTGGACTCCAGCGCCCGGGGCGCCTATGAGCTGAAGCACGGGCACGAGAGCTTCACCTTCGAACCTTCCATCGACGACGGGCTGGGGGATGAGATCTCCCTCCGTCGCCGTTTCGCCCAGCCGGGGATGGGAGAGGACGGGGTGGAGTTCGCGAAGCCGGAGCCACCCCCTTCCCAGGGCCGGCCTCCCGATTCTGCCCCCGCCACACCGACTCCGGTCCCCACCATCGCCGACCGGGTGGCAGCGGCCGGGCGCCATGTCGACGGTAGCCGTACCTTGTTCCCCAGGTTCCCCGACTTCCGGCGCTACCTCCTGGGAGGGTCGCTGCTCCTCATCCTCCTGATCGCCGCCGCCATCGTCCTCACCATCGTCACCTCCGACGCGCCTACCGCGGGGAGCGAAGCCTCGCCTGCCACCTCCGCACCCGTTGCCACCTCCGCACCGGTGGCCACCACTGTCCCCGCTCCCACGACGGTTCCCCAGGCTGCTCCCACGACCGTCCCCGCCACCGTGGCACCCACCGTGGCCGGGGCCACGGTCACGACCGTTCCGCCGGAGACGGAGGGGCCCGAGATCGCAGCCGGAGCCGTGTTCGAGCTCACGCCGGCGGAGCTGGCAGAGCGCTGGGACGCGGCCGTCCGCAGCTACAGCTCCCTGCTCGTCTCCGACGGGGTGCAAGAGAGCGAGGATGGTTTCGCCTTCGACGCTGGCCCGTTCGTCCGCCTCCAGGGATCCACCGACGGCGGCCTGGTGAGCCGCATCGCCTTCCTGGGTGATCCCTCCGGAACGGTCAACGACGACCGGATGGTGCTCACCGCCCTGGGTGTGCTGTTGCGCCTGGTGGAGCCGTCGCTTCCTCCCGAGGGGCGGGGAGAGCTGCTGGCTGCACTGGGCCTGGATGTGGAGAATCCGGACCTGGGAGGGCTGGACGACTCGCTCGACTATCGGGGGCACACCTACTGGCTGCGCTGGGACGCAGAGCTGGAGCGGCTCGTCCTCGATGTGCGCCCGGAAGGCGAGGATGCACCCGCCGAAGACTCATGAGCGCCGCCAGACAGTAGGCTGGCCGTCCATATGCGTTGTCCCGAGTGCCGTGCCGCCGATACCAAGGTGATCGACAGCCGCCCCGCGGATGACGGGACGTCCATCCGCCGCCGCCGGCTCTGTGCGGCCTGCGACAGGCGGTTCACGACCTACGAGCGCCACGAGCGGGTCCTGATGGTGCGGAAGCGCTCGGGAGACCTGGAGCCGTTCGATTCCGCCAAGCTGTCGGCCGGCGTGGGTGCCGCCCTGGCGGATCGGCCCTCCTCGGCCACCGAGGTGTCGTCGCTCGTGAGGGAGGTGGAGACCGCCATCCGGGGGACCGGCACGGTCGACTCCGAGGAGATCGGCCGGGAGGTGCTGGAGCGCCTTCGGGTGGTGGACGAGGTCGCCTACCTCCGGTTCGCCTCGGTGTACAAGGAGTTCCAGGGAGCGGAGGACTTCGAGCGGGAGATGGCTGCCCTGGACTCAGTCGGCGAGTAACCCCTCGGCCGCCTGGCGGGCATCGGACACCACGCCCCGGAGATCGCCACCGGCCTCGGCCAACTCGTCCAGGAGCGCCATCCGCTGCTCCCGTATCCCGCTCTCGAGGTCGGCCACGGCCCCGGCCATCGCCTCCCCGTTCTCCTGGCGGAGAGCGTCGAGATACTCACTCTGCCAGTCGTCCAGGGTATCCAGCCACGCCACCACCCCAGAGTGGTGATCGGGGAGGACATCCGGCGCCAGGTCCTCCACGGCCGTCTCGATCTCCGCTCGCCAGCCGGCCACCGCCTCGGTAGTGGCGGGCAGGTCGGCTCCGGTGGGTGCGATGGGGAGATCGGGCAGGGTCAATGCCCGACCGGCGGCGAGCCGGTAGGCGAGGAGCCGGTTTGCCCGCCCCGTCACCTCCATCACGTCCCCGGCCAGGGCGGCTGCGGCCTCCCTGGGTGGATCGGCCAAAGCGCCGGCACCGGTGAAGACACCGCGGGCCGCCCTCTCGGCCGCAAGCACCCGCTCGGTGCTGGCGGAGAGGTCGGGCGCCTCCTCCGAGCCCAATCCGGCCGCCACCTCCTCCAGCGGAGAGAGAGCCTCCCGCAGGACCGCCGTATCGGCACGCAGGCTGGCGAGCGACTCTCTCTCCTCCCGGGCGGGCCTCTGGATTGCCGCCGCCAACAGAGCGACGAGGACGACGGTCGCGGTCAGCGCCGCCACGACGGCGGAGAGACGGATCCTGCTGCCACCCAGCTTGCGGCGACGCACCACCTCCGGCTTCCACCACTCCAGCGCGGAGGGATCCACCTCGGTCGTCTCCCACAGGGAGGACACCCGGGACCTCGAGTCCATGCCACCGGAGGGAGCCGGGGCGGAGGAGACGATCGCCGGCATGGGCCGAGGGCGGGGAATGCGCTCCACCGCCACCTGATAGGGCTCGTCGAAGAACCCCAGGACCTCCATGCCCGGAAGACGCATGACCGGGCGGCTGGCCGCCTTGGGACGGATACGGTGGGGAGGGGGCGCGGGAATCGGCTGTACCGGGGCCGCGTGGCGTCCCCGGCGACGGGCTGTAATGTTGCTCACATCATCTCCGTGGTGCTGACCGCCCGAGATGCCCCACGTCGATTGCTCTATGCAGATTACCTTCCAGCGGCTCGATCCGGAACTACCTGAACCCACCCGGGCCCATCCCGATGATGCGGGCTGGGACCTGGTGGCGGCCGCCGACGTGATCCTGGAGCCGGGGGAGCGGGCGGCGATCCCCACCGGACTGGCGGTCGCGATTCCGGCGGGGCACGGGGGACTGGTGCTCCCTCGCAGCGGTCATGCCCGCCGCTTCGGGCTGGGCGTCGTGAACGGGCCCGGGTTGATCGATCCCGGCTACCGGGGAGAGATCTCGGTGTTGCTGATCAACCACGGGGACCAGCGGGTGGAGCTTTCTCGGGGCGAGCGCATCGCCCAGCTGGTGATCGTGGCGGTCCCCGAGGTGTCCTGGGTGGAGCAAAATTCCCTCGACACCACCTCCCGCGGCGCTGGCGGGTTCGGTTCCACCGGCAGGTGAGGTGTTTGGCTGGGGGGACCCACCGGTTACAATCATGCTCCGCGCGGAAGTAGCTCAGTTGGCAGAGCGCAACCTTGCCAAGGTTGAGGTCGCGGGT
>JBKHJQ010000326.1:0-3614 GCA_046538055.1 Actinomycetota bacterium | reverse complement strand
CCGCGATGCCGGAGGAGAGGGGACCCGCCTCGACCACGACCGTGCGGGCTCTCTCGGCCCGGTCGACCGCCGCAACGGTGCCGAGGTGCTCGACGATGCCCGTGAACATAATCTCCGTCAACGGTAGTCGTGGCGGGGTCATTCCCGTGTAGGGCGCCAGTCGATGCGCACATCGTTCCCGATCCGGGCCACCTCCAGGATCTCGACGCTCCGCCCATCGGCCACGGTGTCCCACGTGCCGGCAATCACCGGTACCCCCGTGCCGCCGGCGATGAATCCTCCGATGTAGGTGACGCCCCGATCCACGAGTCCGCCCCTCCACAGCGTCGACGAGATTCGGGCGCCTCCCTCCACGAGGATGCCCAGCAGGCCGCGCTCGCCCAGCTCCACCGCCATCTGTGCCAGATCGGGGAGACCGTGGGCGTCCTGGTCGACGGTGATGGTCTCGACAGGGACATCCACCGGGTGCGCCGCCACCACCAGTGTCCCGGGACGGTCCCACAGCCTGGCTCCGGGGGGAAGTGGCCCGTCTCCGGCCAGGACCACCGCCCTGGGTTGGGGACCCTCATAGCCGGGCAACCGGATGGTGAGCAGTGGATCGTCGGCTCGCAGTGTCCCCGCTCCCACCAGCACGGCGTCCACCTCCCGGCGGAGCCGATGTGAGTCTCCCTGTGCCTCCGGACCCGTGATCCATCTGGAGGAGCCGTCGGCGGCGGCGGTCTGGCCGTCGAGCGTCATCGCTCGCTTGAGCAGGAAATGGGCCCGTCCGTGGCGACGATGGTGGAAGTAGGCGGGATCCGCCTCCTCGATCTCCTGGGCCAGGAGGCCTTCCTGGACGTCGATGCCGGACTCCTTCAGGCGCCGGATCCCCTCCCCCGTCACACGGGGATCGGGATCGCGTGCCCCGACGACGACATGACGGATTCCGGACTCGATGATCAGGTCGGTGCAGGGAGGAGTCCGTCCGTGATGGTCGCAGGGCTCCAACGTCACCACCAGCGTGGCGCCCGCAGGCAGGGACCGGCCGGCCAGCGGCTCCAGCGCCACTCGCTCGGCGTGGGCCCGCCCCGGCCCGGTATGCGCCCCCTCCGACAGGACCCGACCCTCGGGGTCGACGACGACGGCTCCCACCCTGGGGTTGGGGTGCGGATGGGTACGGGAGGCGAGCCGGATCGCCTGACGCATCGCCTCCACCGGGTCGCTGCTCAAGCGCGGCCCTCAGTTGCTCCGACGGTCGATCTGATAGGAGGACCCAGCCTGCTTCTTGGCGAACTCCTTCATCTCCACCGCCACCGCTGATGCCTCCCACTGTGTGGTGATGTCCCGGGTGGCGTTGGTGGCCACGCCCAGCGAGATGGAGGCGATGGGCACGGCGTACCTCTCTCCCCGTCGGTCGACGACCTCGATGTAGCCGCGCAGGGCATCGGCGGTGTCGTAGTAGTCGAGGATGCCGTCGTCGAAACGCTCCAGCATCTCCTTGCAGAAGGCCTCGGCCACATCCGCCTCCACGATGGCGACGAAGTCATCACCACCGATGTGTCCGATGAAGGCGTCCGTCTGGCCCACCGCCGCGGCCGACTCCTGCAGGCTCTTCCCGGTGAAGCGGATGACCTCGTCGCCGCGCATGAATCCGTAGTGGTCGTTGAACGCCTTGAAGTTGTCCAGGTCCCCGTGAACCAGGGCGAAGGAGCGGCCCGATGCGATGCGCTCCTCGATCTCCTGGGAGATCCGGAAGTTGCCGGGAAGGCCTGTGAGTGGTGAGAGGTCACGAGCCGCCTGGGTGCGGCGGAGGACGGCCTTGACCCGGGCCACCAGCTCGGAGACGTCGAAAGGCTTGGTGATGTAGTCGTCGGCCCCCAACTCCAGGCCCCGGACCCGGTCCTCGGGCAGTCCCCGGGCGGTCAAGAGGATGATGGAGGCGTTCCCGGTGGAGGCGCTCCCCCGGATGCGATGGAGGGCGGTGAGGCCGTCCATGCGGGGCATCATGATGTCGAGGAGGATCAGGTCCATCGGCTGGGCAATGGCCTTCTCCAGGGCTTCCTGCCCGTCCAGGGCGGTCTCGACCTCGTATCCCTCCAGCTCCAGGTTCACCCGAACGACCTGGAGGATGTCGGGATCGTCGTCTGCGACCAGGATGCGCTCTGTCATCTCTCTTGGATCGTCCTTCTCAGTTCGGCGGCGGCGGCGCCCGGATCCGGCGTTCCGAAGATCGCGGTGCCTGCAACGAAGACATTCGCTCCTGCGTCCCGTGCTCGGGGCGCCGTAGCCGGGGTTATGCCCCCGTCCACCTGAATATCGACGGGTAGGTCCCTCGACTCAACCCATTCCCGTGCCTTCTCGATCTTGGGGAGGGTCTCCGGCAGGAAGGCCTGCCCCCCGAACCCGGGCTCGACCGACATGATCAGCAGCAGGTCGCACAGCTCGAGGAAGGGTGCGACCGATTCGAAGGGGGTGGCCGGGTTGATGACCAGCCCGAAGTCGAGGCCGGCCCGACGGACCCGCTCCGCCACACCGGTGGGATCGGGTACGGCTTCGATGTGCATCGTGAGGAGATCGGCGCCCGCCTCGCCCAGTTCCTCGATGTAGGCGCCCGGGTTGGTGGTCATGAGATGGCAATCGAAATAGAGCTCGGATTGGCGCCGGAGGGCCGATATGACAGGCATGCCGAAGCTGACGTTGGGCACGAAGTGGCCGTCCATCACGTCCAGATGCAGGCTGTCGACGTGGGGCTCCACCTTGGCGACCTGCTCGCCCAGGCGGGCGAAGTCGGCGGCCAGCAGTGAGGGGGCGATCCGTACCGTTCGCATCGCCCTGAGTCTATCGACCTATACCGCCCATACCGGACCTACGGGCCCGTCCCCGGAATGTCCCGTCCCCGAAGCCACGCCTCGCCCGACATGGCCCGCTTTCCCGGTGGCTGTATCTCGGTGATCTCCAGCCCTCCGTCGGCCAGACCCACCACGGGGATGCCTTCCCGCTCCTGCCAGTGGCCCGGGGGAGGGGCGTAGGGTGAACGTCGGCAGCGCAGGATCTTGTGGTACTCCCCATCGATCGAGAGGCGCGCTCCCGGTTCGGGGGCGAGGGCGCGGACACGGTTGCATGCCTCCCGGACCGGCAGTTCGACGCTGAGGAGGCGGTCCTCCGGGCCAATTCGAGGGGCGATGATTGCCTTCCTGTCGTCCTGGGGAGTCGGTGAGATGGTCCCGTCCACCCAGGCGGGCAGTGTCTCGGCCAGGAGGTCGCCTCCCACGTGGGACAGTCGCTCTCTCAGCTCTCCGCCCGTCTCGTCCTCTCCGATCGGGATGGGGAGCTGAGCCACGATGGGGCCGGTGTCGAGACCCTCGTCCATCTCCATGATCGTCACTCCCGTCTCCTGGTCGCCCTCCATGATCGCCCGCTCCACCGGGGCGGCACCGCGCCAGCGGGGCAGGAGCGAGAAGTGGACGTTGAGGAAGCCGCGGCGGGGTAGCGCCAGCACCTCCGGAGGGAGGATCAACCCGAAGGCAGCCACCACCCCCACGTCGACGGCTAGATCCTGGAGCAGGCGGGGTAGCTCCATCCGGCTTTCCGGCTGGGCCACCTCCAGGCCCAGGTAGGCCGCCGCTTCCTTGACC
>JBKHJQ010000325.1:0-3650 GCA_046538055.1 Actinomycetota bacterium | reverse complement strand
GGCGGCGGGAAGCTACTCCAGCAACGTCACCACGGTCAGAGTCGACGTGCCGGCGCGCAGAAGCGACTCCATCCATGCCACCTGCTCCAGGATGCGGCCCGCCGCCACCAGCTCGCGAATGGTCCGCGCCGCCCGCAGGTAGCTGCCGATCTGGCCGGTGGGAGGGCCGTCCGCCACCACCACGTCGTACACGCCTCGCTTCACCTCCCACAGCACCTTCCCCATCGTCACCACCTCCCTGATGGCGGGGGCGCTGGAGGCGAGGGCGTCGAAGGCACGGGCGGCCGGGCCGATCGTGGCCACCGCCGGGACACCGAGCTGAACCCGGAGATACTCCAGGAGGGCATCGGCCCGGTCGATGGTGGATGCCGCCAGTCCCTCGGCCAGGATCCGGGGGCGGAACGACAGCCTGTCCGCCCCCAGGTGGGACCCGAGGCCGCCTGCGTCCTGCATGTCGATGGCCAGGACGCTCTCGCCCCTCCGGCGGGAGGCGAGGGCCAGGGCGGCCGCCACTGCCGACTTGCCCACTCCGCCCTTGCCCGATACCACCACCAGTCGGGTGGTCAAACCCGGAGTTCCCCGTCTGTCACTCGCCCGGCCGGAGGGGGATGCGTAGCACGAGGTGGTCGTCCTCCACCGCCCAGGCGGCGTTGGCGACCAGGGTGAAGTCCATGTAGTCGGTCTCCTTCTGTTCCAGGAACTTCTTCCGCTCCTCACCTGCCACCGGGGGGAGCGGGCGGTCCTTCACCGCCTCCGCTCGCTCCGCGAAGCGGGTGATCATCGCGTCCACGTCGAATTCGGCCATCGGGTCATCCGGTCTGTCGCCTACGCCACCAACGTATCACGGCCGGAAGGGCTGGCCGGACTTGGCGGGGACTCCGACTACCGTTGTGACTCGGTGAGACCCGTTCACTGGCTTCGACTCCTTGCCTACATCCTCATCGCCGCGGCTCTGCTGATCGCGGTGGTTCCGCTGCTCGTGCTCCTGAGCCTGGTCCAGGGTGGCAGCGGGTTCGGCCTCTGCCCCGGAGGCATCGCCTCCTGTCGCAATCCCTACACGGCCGCTCCCGAGCTGACCGCCGGACTCACTGTGGCGCTGCTGGTCATCGTGGCCGCCATCCGCATCCTGATGAGAACCGCCCGGAGGCTCCAGGCGGACGAGTATCGAGTCGAGTCCGAGCCGGAAGGTGGGCCTGCTCCCGGGGCCCCCTCTCACTCGAACGATCGGGCCACCAGGTAGAGGCCGCCGGCCGCCACGGCCGTCTGCCCGTCCACGCGTAGCTCGGCCGAGCAGCGAAGCCTCCGCCCCGTCCGGTCGTCCACCCGCCCCCGCACCTCGATGTCGTCGGAGACCCACAGCGGACGGCGAAAGCGCAGATCCATCGTGGCAGTGACCGTGAGGACCCGGTGGGCCAGGATGCCGGCCCACACCATGATCTCGTCGAGGGCGGTGGCGGCCAGTCCCCCGTGCAGGCTCTGGCCCGCCCCGCCGTGATGGCGGGTGGGGCTGTAGCGGGCCACCGCCTCCTCTCCCTCCATTCCGGCCGGGTCGAGGTGGAGCCCCACCGGGTTGTCGGTGCCGCAGGCGAAGCAGCCGGGATACTCGGCCCGGATCTCCTCCACCAGGGCGGCGGTCTCGGCGTCGATCAACGCTGTCCTCCTGTGCGATGGTCGGCTCTACCATCGTCGCCCTGTGCCTGGTTTGCGAGCCGACGGGTCCCGTCCCACCCCCGCCGAGAGGGGGCGGGCCCGGGCCATCCTCAACCGGCTGCGGGAGCGCTACCCCGACATCCACACCGCTCTCGACTACCGGTCACCCTGGGAGCTGCTGGTGTCGACCGTGCTCTCGGCTCAGACGACGGATGAGAACGTGAACCGGGTCGCTCCCGTCCTCTTCCAGAAGTACCCGGAGCCGGGCGACCTGGCGGAGGCCGATCCCGAGGACGTGGAGCGGATCATCTACTCCACCGGCTACTTCCGGCAGAAGACCAAGTCCCTTCTGGCACTGGCAGCCGCGGTGGAGGAGGAGTTTCGAGGTGTGGTGCCCGACGACCTGGACGAGCTGGTGAAGCTGCCGGGAGTGGGGCGCAAGACGGCGTCGGTGCTGCTGGCGGAGGCATGGGGGAAGCCGGCGATCGCGGTGGACACCCATGTCAAACGGGTCAGCGGGCGGCTGGCTCTCACCACCCAGACCGACCCCATCAAGATCGAACAGGACTTGAAGGCCCTCTACCCGGTCGATACCTGGGCGGGCCTGTCGATGCGGTTCATCCAGTTCGGTCGGGACGTGTGCGTCGCCCGCCGCCCGCTGTGCGGGTCCTGCGAGCTGCGTCCCCTGTGCCCATGGCCCGACAAGCCGGTCTGAGGGCCCTGGACAAGCGGATCCTGGCCCTGGCCGTCCCCGCCCTGGGAACGCTGGCGGCCGACCCCCTCCTGTCGCTGGCCGACACCGCCTTCGTGGCCCAGCTCGGGACGGTCCCCCTGGCGGCGCTGGGGGTGGACACCGCCCTCTTCTCGTTCGCCTTCTTCGCCTTCAACTTCCTCGCCTATGCCACGACTCCCATGGTGGCCCGGCGGCTGGGAGCGGGAGACCGCCCGGGAGCGGGCCGGGTGGTGACTCAAGCCATGTTCCTGGCCCTCGTGCTGGGCACCGCCTCGATGGCGGTCCTGGCGGGAGCGGCCGACATCCTCGTCAGCCTCATGCAGGCGCCCCCCGATGTCACCGAGCCCGCCTCGGCCTATCTCCGCATCCGGGCGGTGGCTGCCCCGGCCATGCTGGTGGTCACCGCCGGTCACGGCGCCTTCCGGGGCCTCCAGGACACGCGCACCCCGCTGGCGATCACCCTGGGTGTGAACCTCCTCAACCTCGCCCTGGACCCGCTTCTGATCTTCGGACTGGGCTGGGGCCTGGAGGGGGCGGCCACCGCCACGGTGGTGGCCCAGTGGTCGGGAGCGGCCTGCTTCGCCTGGCTGCTGGTGCGAAGAGGATCGCAGATGGGATGGTCATGGCTCCGTCCCCGCCTCCGGGAGCTGGGGCCGATGCTCACCACCGGCGGGATCATCACACTCCGGACCCTGTTCCTCACCGGCACCCTCACCGCCGCCACGGCGGTGGCGGCGTCGGTGGGAGCAGCGGAGGTGGCGGCCCATCAGGTCCTCGCCCAGACGTGGCTCCTGCTGGCGATGACGGTGGACGCCCTGGCCATCGCCGCCCAGGCGCTCGTGGCCGACGAGCTGGGACGCGCCAACCGCCGGGCTGCGGGCGAGGTGGCGGCCCGCCTGGGGCGCTGGGGCCTGGGAGCCGGGATGGCGCTGATGGGGGTCGTCCTGGCGGGACGGTTCCCCCTGGCGGCGGTGTTCGGATCCGACCCGGGCGTGGCCTCCCTCATCCAGGGGGTGGCGATCCTCACCGCGCTCATGCAGCCGCTGGCGGCCCTCGTGTTCGTGGCCGACGGTGTCTACCTGGGGCTGCTCCAGGTGCGGTACCTCCTCTACTCCACCGCGGCGGGGGCGGTCGGAGCGGGTGCGGTGTTCACCCTCACCCTCGTCGAGGGTTGGGGGCTGTGGGGGGTCTGGTGGGGAGTAACCGCCATGGTGGGCGCCCGGCTCACGGTCCTGGCGGCTGCCTACCGGGGTGCGCTGGCCCGGGC
>JBKHJQ010000324.1:0-3661 GCA_046538055.1 Actinomycetota bacterium | reverse complement strand
CGCGAGAACGGGGATCTTGCCGACGCGCTGTCACGGGAGGGGATAGAGTGCCCTCGCCCTTCGGGGGACGTCTACCGAGAACCTGGATAGGAGAGGACCGAATGGCCCGGAGAAGAGCCGTCGCCGCCGTGTGCGCCGTCGTGATGGTCCTGCCGCTGTGGGGGACCACCCTGGCGGCCGACGCACCCCCCGAACCTGCCCCCGAACCGGAGCCGACCCGCGATCAACTCCTCACCGACCTGGAGCCGGCCGAGCTCAGCTCCTCCGCTTCCTACTCGCGCGACCCCAAGCCCGATCTGGGCTCGGGGACCGAGCCCCGCACCTACCTCATCCGCCTGCACGACCCGGCCGTGCCCACCTACGGCGGCGGGAAGCCCGGTCTGGCTCGCACCGCCCCGGCCGGAGCCCAGCGTCTGGACTCCGACAGCCGGGCGGTGATGGACTACCGCCAGCATCTGGAGGAAGCCCAGCTCGACTTCATCCAGAGCATGGAGCGGACCGCCGGCCGCGACGTCGAGGTTCCTCACACCTATCAGTTCGCCGTCAACGGGCTGGCCGCCGTGCTCACTCCCTCCGAGGCCCGCCAGATCGCCCGGGACCCGGCCGTGGCCTCCATCTCCCTGGACCAGGAGCGGGAGCTGCACACCGACCGGGGACCCCAGTGGTCCGGAGCGGAAGCAGTGTGGGACGCCATCGCCTCCCTGGGGCTGCCAGAGGACTACCGCGGCGAGGGCATCGTCATCGGGGTGATCGACACCGGCATCAGCCCCGGCAACGACTCCTTCGCCGACGTGGGAGACGACGGCTACAACCACACCAACCCGAGAGGACAGCTCTACGGCGTGTGCGACCCCACCCACCCCGACCATGACGCTGCCTTCCCCTGCAACGACAAGCTCATCGGCGCCTACAACTTCGTGAACGGGGATCCCGCCTACGACTACGACGGGCACGGCTCCCACACCGCCTCCACCGCCGGAGGCAACGTGGTGCAGGGCATCGAGGTGACCGTGGACGGGGTCCCCACCAGCTTCGACATCTCCGGCGTCGCCCCCCACGCCAACGTCATCTCCTATCTGGGATGCTGCTCGCTGTCGGGGCTGACGGCCGCCATCGACCAGGCCATCGCCGACGAGGTGGACGTGATCAACTACTCCATCGGCTCCGACGCCCCCTCCGCCCTGTGGGACGACTTCGACACCGTCGGCTATCTCAACGCCCGTGCCGCCGGCATCGTCGTCGCCACCTCCAACGGGAACAGCGGCCCCCTGGACGCCACCACCGGCTCCCCCGCCGACGCCCCCTGGATCATCTCCGTGGGTGCTTCCACCCACGACCGCCGCAACCGCAACGCCCTCATCGACCTCACCTCCGGCAGCGGCGCCCTGGCCGACATCGAGGGGGCGTCGGTGACCGGCTCTCTCCCCGCCACCGCCATCGTCTACGCCGAGGACGATCCGCTCTGCCAGAACACGTCCGGCCACGAAGCCGAGTTCACCGGGAACATCGTGGTGTGCGACCGGGGGGTGATCGGACGCGTGCAGAAATCCGTCAACGTCGCCAACCAGGGGGCGGTGGGCTTCGTTCTCATCAACGACGAGCTGAACGCCGACTCCGTGCTGGGAGACGCCTATGCCGTCCCGGGGGTGTTCATCGGCTACGACGACGGCCAGGTCCTCAAGACGTGGCTGGGCAACGGCGCATCCGATCATGAGGGGGCCATCGCCGGGACGACGTTCGAGATCAACGCCGCCTACGGCGACACCATGGCCAGCTTCTCCTCCCGGGGACCCAACCGGGCAGTGGACGTGATCGTCCCCGACGTGACCGCCCCGGGCGTGGACATATTCGCCGCCCTCGGCACCGACTCCTACTCGGTAAACGAGCACGGGTTCATCTCCGGGACATCCATGGCCAGCCCCCATGTGGCGGGAGCGTCGGCCCTGGTCCGCCAGGCCCGCCCCGCATGGACCCCCGCCCAGATCCAGTCCGCCCTCATGACCACCGCCCGCAACACCGTCCTCAACCACGACGGCGAGGCGGCCACCCCCTACGCCCAGGGATCGGGCCATTTCGATGTGGGTGACGCGGTGATGGCAGGGCTCCTCTTCGACGAGTCGGTGGCCGACTACGAGGCGGCCAACCCGTCAGAAGGAGGCGACCCGCGGACGCTGAACCTGCCGTCGTTCTCCAACACCGGTTGCATCACCTCGTGCGAGTGGTCGAGAACCGCCTCGGTTCCGGCCTCGGCTCCAAGCAACGTGACATGGACCGTCAACACCACCACAGACACCGGGCTAACCCTGGACGTAGACCTCTCGACCACAACGGTCTCTCCCACCGACACGATGGGGATCGACGTGACAGCCACCGTCGATTCGTCCACGGAGGGAACCACCGTGTTCGGCTGGATCGAGCTGACGCCCGACAACGCCGACGTCCCGGCGGTCACCATGCCGGTGGCCGTCGCGTACTCCCCCGGCGACCTCCCCGACGGGTTGGACGTCACCACCCGCCGAGATGCCGGCTCCCGGGAGCTGACCGACCTCACCGCGGTGGAGATCACCGACCTGACCACTTCCTCCGCCCTGGTGGAGGCGGACCAGTCGGCCTTCGACCTCGCTCCCGACTCGACCCCGAACGACCCCTACGACACCCCAGGAGACAACGAGGTGGTGGTCGTGAACGTGCCGGGCGGGACTCAGAGCCTGGTGGCGGAGACGGTGCTCTCCGAGGTCCCCGACGTGGACCTGTTCGTGGGGACCGGTGACACCCCCAGCCTCGCCACGGAGGTGTGCAGATCCACCACGGGGACCGCGGCGGAGTCCTGTCGGATCGAGAATCCCGCTTCCGGTCAGTGGTGGATCATGGTCCAGCACTGGTGGGACGACACCGGCTCACCCACCCCCACGGGCGAAGTCACCCTGGCCACTGCCATCGTGCCCGAAGGGGACCTGCCCAACGCCGGAGTGGAGGGCCCGTCGGCGGTGCCCTCCGGCACCCCATTCGACCTGACGTTCCACTGGGACCTGGACGGAGCCCAGCCCGGGGACCATTTCCACGGCTTCATCCAGCTCGGCTCCGAACCCGGTTCCCCGGGGGACATCGGCACCATCCCCGTGAGCGTCGCCCGGGTGGAAGACGACGTCACCAAGACGGCGTCGATGACCGAAGCCGAAGCGGGCGACACGATCGGCTACGACATCACGATCCAGCCCAACGTGACGCCCACCGATCTCACCTACACGATCGAAGACACCGTGCCCGAGGGGCTGACCATCGACCCTGCCTCGGTCACCGGCGGTGGCGTGGTGAGCGGCCAGACCATCGCCTGGGAGATCGACATGCCCACCCCGGTGGGAGCCGTCGGCGACTACGTCGTCTCCACTCCCGCCACCAGTGCCCAATGCGCCGACTGGTCGGGCTTCCTCGATCTCGGGGGGCTCGGCATCGGCTTCGCCGGGCTGGACGGAGACACGGTGGCCGGCACCGCCTTCAGCGGCATCGGGCCCTTCGAGCAGTACGGGACGCAGTACCCCGACCTGGTGGTGTCCGAGGACGGGATCGTCACCGTCACCGACGGATACGGTGGGGCTCCCTGGGTCCCCCAGTCCCTCCCGGACCCGGGGCTGCCCAGCGGCGTGTTCGCTCCCCTGTGGTC
>JBKHJQ010000323.1:0-3672 GCA_046538055.1 Actinomycetota bacterium | reverse complement strand
CCGCCGACCCTGCGCTGTACGCAGTGGGCGATATCGTGGCCGGCACTCCCCAGCTCGCCCATGCCGGGTTCGCCGAAGGTATGTCGGCCGTCACCCACATCGCCACCGGCCGTCCCGACCCGGTGGACTACAGGGCCATACCGCGCATCACCTACACGCATCCGGAGGTGGCCGAGGTGGGCTTCAACGAGCCTCAAGCCATCGAGGCGGGCATGGACGTGGAGACATACACCCATGGATTCGGGGGCGTGGGCCGGGCCATCATCATCGGTCAGAACCAGGGCACCGTGAAGGTGGTGGTGGAGAAGGGAGGGCCCATCGTGGGCGCCTCCGTGGTCGGCCCCCAGGCAGGGGAGCTGATCCACGAGCTGATGTATTCGGTGGGATGGGAGGCCCTGCCGGCGGAGGCGGCCGCCTTCGTGCACGGACATCCCACCCTTTCGGAAGCGGTAGGAGAGACGTTGCTGACGACCGCCGGTCGCAGCCTGCACTGAGAGAGGGATAGACACATGGCAACTCGAGTAACGATGCCCCAGCTGGGGGAGACCGTCACCGAAGGCACCATCCTGCGATGGGCCAAGAGCGTGGGCGACTCGATCTCCGAGGACGAGGTGCTGGTCGAGATCTCCACCGACAAGGTCGACACCGAGGTGCCTTCCCCCGCGTCCGGGACGGTTCTCGAGATCCTGGTGGAAGAGGGAGAGACCGTGGAGGTGGGGACCGAGCTGGCCGTTATCGGTGAGGCAGGTGAAGGCGGAGGCGCAGAAGCCCCGGCCGAGGCGGAGCCCGAGCCCGAGCCCGAGGCGGAGCCCGAGCCCGAGGCGGAGGCCGAGCCCGAGGCGGAGCCTGAGCCCGAACCGGAGCGGGAGCCGTCCCCGCCGGCCCCCGCCCAGCAACCCGCTCCCTCCCAGCCCGCCGCCCAGGAGCCCCGGGACCGGGGCGGGAACGGGGCTGGGGCGGAGCCCCGTCTCCTGTCGCCGGTGGTCCGGAAGCTGGCGCGGGAGAACCAGATAGATCTCTCCCAGGTGGAGGGAACGGGACAGGGAGGCCGCATCACCCGCCGGGACGTGGAAGCCTTCCTGGAGTCCCGCCCGGCTGCCCCGGAGGCACCGGCGGAGGCCCCCGCCCCCGAAGAGGCACCGGCGGAAGCACCGGCCCCCGCGCCGGAGCCCGCACCGGCCCCGGCCGAGCCGGCCCGTCCGGCCCGCGCCGCCGCGCCCCCGCCCTCACCGGCGGTAGGAGAGGGAGACGAAGAGGTCACCCTGGATCGCCTCCGGGTTCGAATCGGCGAGAACATGCGCATGTCCAAGGACACCGCCGCCCACGTGTGGACGGTGGTGGAAGTCGACTTCGAGCGCGTCGAGCGCGTCCGGCAGGCTCACAAAGAGGCGTTCAAGGCGGAGGAGGGCTTCTCACTCACCTACCTGCCGTTCATATCCCGCGCCACGGTCGACGCTCTCAAGGAGTTCCCGGTGGTCAACTCCTCCCTCTACCTGGAGGAACGGAAGGCGGTCTACCACCGCAATGTCAACCTGGGCATCGCGATCGACCTCAACCAGGAGGGCCTGGTGGTGGCGGGCGTCCGTGAGGCCGACGGCCTGAGGCTGGTGGGCCTGGCCCGCCAGATCTCGGAGCTGGCCGACAAGGCCCGGACCGGAAAGCTCGGCCCCGACGACGTGACCGGTGCCACCTTCTCCATCACCAACCCGGGACCGTTCGGGTCGTTCATGTCGGCACCGATCATCAACGTCCCCAACGTGGCGATCCTCTCCACCGACACCATCACGAAGCGGCCGGCGGTCGTGACCGGCCCCGACGGTGAGGACATGATCGCCATCCGCCATATCGGCTACCTGGGGCTGACATGGGACCACCGGGCCTTCGACGGCTCCACTGCCGTCCTGTTCCTGCAGCGGATCAAGCAGAACATCGAGAACTGGGACTGGGAACAGGAGCTGACGTGATAGGGGCCGGTGCCTGATAGCTTGGTCTCGTGACTGAATCAGGACTTCTCCGGGCCCGCTGGCTGGGTCGGCTCCCCTACGCCGAGGCGTGGGACCTGCAGCGTGCCTTTCACGAAGGGCGCGTGAAGGGCCGCACCCGCGACGACTACCTGCTACTGGTGGAGCACCCGCCGGTGTACACGATCGGCCGCAACGGCGGCGCCGGGAACCTCCTGGCCGACCCCGAGACGGTGGCCGCGGCCGGAGCGGAGGTGTTCGAGGTGGACCGGGGAGGGGACATCACCTTCCACGGTCCAGGGCAGCTCGTCGGCTATCCCATCCTCCAGCTGGAGGATGCCAAGCGGATAGTCCCCTACGTCAGGTCGGTGGAACGCGCCCTGATAGCCACCCTGGCGTCCTTCGGCGTGGAGGGATGGACCGAGGAGGGGCTGACCGGGGTGTGGACCGAGAGGGGGAAGGTGGCCGCCATCGGGGTGCGGGTCTCCCGCCAGGTGACCATGCATGGCTTCGCCCTCAACCTCGACCCGGACATGGAGTTCTTCTCCATGATGAACCCGTGCGGGATAACCGACCGACCGGTGACGACCCTGTCGGAGCTGGTGGGACGCAGGGTGACCCTGGAGGAGGCCGTGGAGGCTGTCATCCCCGCCTTCGCCGCCGAGTTCGGCTACGAGGACACCGAGGTCCAGCTGGCGGCCTTCACCCGCCGTCAGTCCCGTCAGGTTCCCGACCACGAGGTGGACCGCCTGGTGGCGGCGGGGACGTTCTCACCCGAGAAGCGGCAGGCGGAGCCGGTGCTGATCGACGGCCGCCTCCCGGGGGAGCCGGCCCGTCCCGACTGGATGAAGGTCACCGCCCGCATGGACGGGGACTACCTGGAGTTGAAGAAGCTGATGCGGGGCCTCTCGCTCAACACGGTGTGCGAGGAGGCCAATTGCCCCAACATCTACGAATGCTGGGGAATGGGAACCGCCACCTTGATGATCCTGGGCGACACCTGCACCCGGGCGTGCTCCTTCTGCAACGTCAACACCGGCAAGCCCACCGAGTTCGACGTGCTGGAGCCGTTCCGGGCGGCGGAGGCGATAGCCACGATGAAGCTGTCCCATGCCGTCATCACCAGTGTGAACCGCGACGACCTGGCCGACGGGGGAGCCGGCATCTTCGCCCGCACGATCACAGAGAGCCGCCGGCGCTCACCGGGCACGGACATAGAGGTCCTGATACCCGACTTCAAGGGGGACCCCGAAGCGCTGCGCATCCTGATGGAGGCCCGCCCCGAGGTCCTCAACCACAACACCGAGACGGTCCTGCGGCTGCAGCGGGACATCCGCACCTCCGCCAACTACGGCCGCTCCCTGGCGCTGCTGTGGCGGGCCCGACAGCTCCACCCCGAAGGCCTCACCAAGTCGGGGTTGATCGTAGGGATGGGCGAGAAAGAGGAGGAGGTGCTGGGAGCGCTGGCCGACCTGCGGGCGGTGGGCGTCGACATCATCACCATCGGCCAGTACCTGCGCCCCACGGCCGGCCACCGCCCCATCCACCGCTACGTCCATCCCGATGAGTTCGAGCGCTACCGGGCCTACGGCGAGGGGATCGGCATCCCCCACGTCGAATCCGGCCCCCTGGTCCGCTCCAGCTACCACGCCAAGGACTCCACCCAGGCCGCCGGCGCCGGCTCTCAGTCGCCGGCCGGAGGGTCCAACTC
>JBKHJQ010000322.1:0-3696 GCA_046538055.1 Actinomycetota bacterium | reverse complement strand
GGCTCATGCGCTCCCGGAGGGCATGGAGCTCGGCCGTGGCCTGCTGCCATGCGGCTCGTGCCGACTCCCGGTCGCCCTCCAGGGCCTGGCGGCGGGATTCCATCTCCTCCCAGACCCGCTGACGCTCCGCCTCCTCCCCCTCGAGGGCGGCGAGGCGGACCCGAAGGCCGTCCAGCGCCTCCTGGCGAGCGCTCGAAGCCTCCTGCAGTGCTTCCCGCCGCTGCCGCAGGCGCGCCAGCTCCTCCTCCAGGTTGGAGCGCGCCCGGGTGATCCGGGCCAGCGCCTCGCTGGCGCCCGACATCCGGGCCTCCAGGGCCTCCAGAGCTTCCAGGGCCTCCCGCTCCCTCTCCCGGCTCTGGTCGAAGTCCCGCCGGGCCACCGTGTGCAGGGAGTCCTGCCGGGCCAGCTCGGTCTCCGCCCGCTCCAGCTCCACCTCTGCCACTTCCACCATGGCCGGTGTGGCTCCGTCCGGATGCGCCACCCGGATGCCATGAGAGGTGATCAGGTCCCCCTCGGGAGTCACCGCCCGAAGCTCCGGGAAGCGGGACACGATCGAGCTAGCCGCGGTCCATCCCTCCACCAACAGCACGTCTCCCAGGAGCGCTGCTGCCAGGGACCGGTCTGCCTTTCGGCCGAGACGGTCGATGAGGGCCTCCACCCCCAGGTCCGCCGCAACCTGATGGGCGCGGGCGGCGCCACCCTCCCCGGCCGCCACCACAGGCACGCCCCCCCTCCCCTCCGACTTGAGCGTGGCCACGGCCGACGACAGGTGACTCTGGGTTTCGAGCACTCCCGCATCCGACCACGGCCCCAGCGCGGCGTCCACGGCCGGGGCCAGGTGGGCAGGGACGTCCAGGAGGTTTGCCAGGCCGCCGCGGTGACCGGGGGCGGCCGACACCAGATCCCGGGCCTCGGGATCGGCGGTGCCCTCCGCCGCAGCGACCACGGCCTCCAGGCGAGCCCGGGCCGAGGCATGCTCGAGTCGGGCCCGGTTCAACTCTCCTTCCACCCCTTCCCAGTGCTCCTGCTTCCGGCTTCGCTCCTCCACGGCCCGCTGATAGTCGGCCTGCCGCGGCGTCGCACGCTCGTCCAGGTGCCGTATCTCCTCCCGGAGACGATCCGCCTCCCCACCTTCCTCATCGATCTGGCCGGAGACGACGCTGATCCGCCGTTCCACCTGCTCCATCTCCCGGCGATCCCGATGCTCGGCTCCCTCCAGAGCCCGTACCTCTCCCCGCACCACGGCCAGGGCGCCCTCGGGGGTGAGACCCTCCTGGTCCGACAGGGAGCGCGCCTCGTCCTCCAGACTGCGGAACCGGCGCTCCTCCCTGTCCGCCATACGCTCGGCCCCCTCCAGCTCGGCTCCCATGGCGGCCATGTCGGCCTCGATGGCGACCCTTTCCTGGGTGAGATCCCGTCTCCGCTCCTCGGTGCCGTCCCGGCGAGCCAGCGCGGCCCGGTGCCGCTCGTGCGCCACCGAGGCGCTGCGGCGCAGGCGCTCCAGGATCGTTTCCAGGCGGGCGGCGGCGGCAGTGTCCCGGTCGAGGGCCTCACCCACCTCCCCGGCGTCCGTGGTGAGGATCCGCAGGCCCGCGGCCAGCTCATCCACCTCCGCCTCTCGGTCGGAGATGCTCTGGCGGAGCTCCTTCCGCTCTTCTTCCCACCTCTGCCTTCGCCCGGCCAGGTGGCGAAGCCGCTCGCCCGCCACGAAGAGACGCAGATCCCGTACAGCCGCGGTCAGGGCGGCATGCTTCTCGGCGGCGTTGGCCTGTCGGCGCAGCGGCCGCATCTGCCGTTCCAGCTCGCCCACTATGTCCTGGAGCCGGACGACGTCTGCATCGGTCCTCTCCAGACGGCGCACGGCGCGGTCCTTGCGCTGACGATGCTTGAGCACCCCCGCCGCCTCCTCGATCACCGCCCGGTGCTCGCCGGGACCGGAGTTCAGCACCGAGTCGATCTGGCCCTGCCCCACGATCACGTGCTGGTGGCGTCCGACGCCGGAGTCCGAGAGCAGCTCCTGTATGTCGAGCAGACGGCAGGCCACGCCGTTCAGCTCGTAGTCCGAGGACCCGTCCCGGTAGAGACGACGGGTGATGCTGACCTCGTCGAGGTCCAGGGGGAGGGTGCGACTCTCGTTGTCGAGGACCAGGGTCACCTCTGCCCGGTTGAGGGCCGGCCGGGTGGCCGTGCCGGCGAACACCACGTCCTCCATCTTGGGCGTGCGCAGGCTCCTGGCCGACTGCGTCCCCATCACCCAGGAGGCGGCATCCACCAGGTTGGACTTGCCGGATCCGTTGGGCCCGACCACCACCGTCACGCCCGGGCGCAGCTCCAGGCGGGTCCGGTCGGCGAAGGACTTGAATCCGACCAGCTTCAGGCTCTTCAGATACATGAATTACACACGTGTGACTCCGGGGCAGGCTAGCAGGGGCGCCGACTACGAATGCGACAACCTGGACGGTCAGGCCGGACGGCTCAGCCCCGTCTCGTAGTAGTGGAGGTAGCGGTCGGCCAGGTAGTTGAGGATCCTCCGGGCGGGGCGGAAGTTGTCGGCCACATACCGGAGGGCTCCGGGAGCGGCACCCACCAGGGCGATGGCCTCCTCGGCCGCCCGCCGGTACCAGGCCTCCCCCAGGGCTTCATGGAACTCCAGGTCTGCGCCGGTCAGGGCCAGGGCCGGCTCCAGGCCGGCGGAGCGGGTGAGCCGCTCCCGGTGGACGGGGGGGATGGGGTGGCGGGCAGTGTGGTCGGGGAATATCCCAGACAGGAAGAGCGCCACGTCCCCCAGGCGACGGTAGCCGGCCGGGCGCTGGGCGGCGGGTAGTCCCTCCACATACTCGGACAGGCGGATCGGATCGAGCTCGCTGAAACGGCGGGACCGATAGCCGCGCCGGGTCCGCACCCACATTCGGCCGCTGGCCAGCTTGGTGAAGGACGCCAGGAACTCGGTGAGAAACAGTCGCCGGGACCCTTCGTCCACGAACTCCCGCATCGAGCCGACGTCGAAGACAGGAAGGCGCCGGCCGGGACCTGCCCACTCGTAGGCGTAGCTCATCTCGCTCAGGTCCCGGGCCACCCTGTTGACGAGGATCCCGAACGCCAGGAAGGGGGTGAGCCTCACCCGCAGGTCGGGATCGGGTCGTTCGAAGACCTCCTCGAACAGGGCCGGGTCGGACAGCAAGCCATCCACATCCTCGGGGCTTTCGCGGAGCTGGCGGCGCAGGACGGAAGGGTCCGTGCCGGCCGTCCCGGCCAGCAGCTCGACGTCCTGATCACTCAGGTGTTCGAGATAGAGGAGGCTGTAGCTCATCTGGGAGGCCCATCATGGTATGCCATCTTCTCCCGGAAAGCCTTTCAGCGGGGCCCGGGCTGGATGAAGAAGTCGCGCAACGTCGCGTCCGGTGACACGGCGTCGGTCTCCACGCCGGTCACCTGGGCGGCGGGCGGGCCGGCCCATAGCCAGTCGACCAGGCGGTCACACGCCTCCGGATCCCCCTGAGCCCAGACCTCCACACGCCCGTCGGCGCGATTGCGCACCCAGCCGACCAACCCCAGGGACCGGGCCGTCTGGCGGCACGTCTGGCGGTAGTTGACACCCTGGACCCGTCCGGAGACCTGGCAGTGGATGGCCTTCACCCTGCCCAGTGTGTCACGTCTGGCAGCGGGGACAGAAGTGGCTGGAGCGCTGCCCCACCG
>JBKHJQ010000321.1:0-3702 GCA_046538055.1 Actinomycetota bacterium | reverse complement strand
GGTTCGTGTCCGGCGGTATGACGGGCCACCTCGTCCAGGAATGCGCGATAGGCGTCGGCGTCCCGCAGGAAGAAGAGCCACAGCCGGGGAGGACGGGGCGGCTTCCAGCGGGGAGCGGTGTGCATGCTGTCGAGGACCGCCGACTCTGCCAGCTGGAGGGCCTCGTCGCCCTCCACCGCGAAGCTGGAATGCTTCAGGAGGGTCCGGTAGAGGATCGACGTCCCCGACCTCGGGGCACCCACAATGAAGACCGGCCCACCGCCGCCCTCCCGGGACACAGGCCCACCACTTGCTTGGTTTTCGCGCACCGAATGCAGGCTATAGCCCGCATTCGGTGCGCGAAAACGGCCCTCAGGCGATGAAGGCGGAGGCGAAGATGAGCGAGACGATCGTCATCACCTTGATCACGATGTTCATCGCCGGACCCGACGTGTCCTTGAAGGGGTCCCCCACCGTGTCGCCTATGACGGCCGCCTTGTGCGGCTCGGAGCCCTTGCCGCCGAAGGCCCCCGCCTCGATGAACTTCTTGGCGTTGTCCCAGGCACCGCCCGAGTTGGCCATGAAGATGGCCAGCAGGAAGCCGGTCACCAGAGCGCCCGCCAGGAAACCTCCCAGCATCTGGACATCGATGAAACCGATGATGAGCGGCAGGGCCACCGCCAGGGCGCCGGGGACGACCATCTCGCGCAGGGCGGCGGACGTGGCGATGTCGACGCAGAGGGCATACTCCGGCCGGGCATCGGGGTCTCCCTCCTTCAGCCCCTTGATCTCCCGGAACTGGCGACGCACCTCGTCGATCATCTTGTTGGCCGCCCGACCCACTGCGTTCATGGTGAGGGCGGCGAAAAGGAACGGGAACATCGCCCCCAGGAACAGCCCCACCGTGGTCTCCGCCCGCACGAGGTCGATCACCTCCAGGTTCACGGCGGCGGTGAATGTGGCGAACAGCGCCAGCGCCGTGACGGCGGCGGAGGCAATGGCGAAGCCCTTGGCCACCGCGGCGGTGGTGTTGCCGAGCGAGTCCAGGGCGTCGGTGGATTCGCGAACCTCGGCCGGCAGGTGGGCCATCTCCGCGATCCCGCCGGCGTTGTCGGCGATGGGCCCGTAGGCATCGACCGAGATGGTGATGCCGAGGGTGGCCAGGACGCCGATGGCGGCGATCGCCACCCCATAGATGCCTCCTCCCGAGCCCAGGGCCCAGTCACCGGCCCAGTAGGCGCCGCCGATGCCGGCCGCCACGACAATCACCGAGAATGCCGCCGAGCGCATTCCCTCCGCCACTCCGGAGATGATCACCGTGGCAGGCCCGGTCTGGGCCTGACGGGCGATCTCCTTGACCGTCTTGAAGTGATCGGAGGTGAACCACTCGGAGATCTTCCCGACGAACCATCCGACGACCAGGCCGATGACGACCGCGATCCAGATACCGAGCGGCTGGACCTGTCCCGAGTCGAACACCAGGTAGACGAGGCCCAGGGTGCCCAGGGCGGTCACGATCAGAGAGAAGTTGGTCCCGCGGTGGAGGGCCGCGGCCAGGTGCTCCTCCGTCCTGGCGCGGACCAGGAACGAGCCCACGATGGAGGCGAACATTCCCAGGGCGGCTACCGCCAGCGGGAAGATGATGGCGGCGGCCTGGAAGTCCATTCCGCCGAAGACGAACGCCGAGTAGGCGATGGGCGCCACGAGCGAGCCGACATACGACTCGAAGAGGTCGGCGCCCATGCCGGCCACGTCCCCCACGTTGTCGCCCACGTTGTCGGCGATCACCGCCGGGTTGCGCGGGTCGTCCTCGGGGATGCCGGCCTCCACCTTGCCCACCAGGTCGGCGCCCACGTCGGCCGCCTTGGTGTAGATGCCGCCGCCCACGCGGGCGAAGAGCGCGATGGAGGAGGCGCCCAGCCCGATGGCAGCGATGATGTCGGCGCTGCGGGACAGATCGATCTGGGGAACGAGCTCCACGAAGATCAGGTAGCCGATGCCCACCCCCAGGAGCCCCAGGCCGGCGACGGTGAATCCCATCACGGCCCCGCCCCGGAAGGCGACCGGCAGGGCGCCGGGAATCCCGCCCAGGCGGGCCGCCTCGGTGGTCCGGGCGTTGGCCGCCGTGGCTATGCGCATTCCCACGAATCCCGCTCCCGCCGAGAGGACAGCCCCGAACACGTAGGCGAGCGCCCGGTAGCCCCCGTCGTCCAGGAGGGTGGCGATCAGCACCGCCATCGCCACCACGAAGACGGCCACCCATGAGTACTCCCGCCGCAGGAACGTCATGGCCCCCAGGCGGATCGCCCCCGCCAGCTCCACCATCTTCTCGTTCCCCTGAGGGGTGGCGAGGACCGCCCGAGCGTAGTACACCGCCAGGACGAGTGCGGCCGCTCCAGCGACGAGCGCGACGTACAAGAGCGTTTCGTTCATGGGTCAAGACCTCCAGGCACGGGCGTGGCGAAACCGGTGCGGCAGTATAGGAAACGCAGCGGCTGCCTTCACATCGGTGCGTCCCGACCGGTACCGTTCCCGGGCCGGGGCGGCTAGCCTTTCGTCGCTCAGTCCGTTTCCGATTCCACCAGCCCTCCGATACATGCGTCGCGCCGCCCTGGTCCTCATCTCCCTGGCTCTCGTCTCCTGCTCGGCCGCCGCCGCGCCCGACACGCCCACGCCCACGCCCTCGACCACGGCCTCCACCAGCACCACCTCCTCCTCGGTCACCACACTCCCCTCCACCACCACGACCATCCCCTACCGCCTCGACCTGGAGGGGGCCGACCCGGCCCTGGCCCGCCTGGTCACGGCCCTGTATGCGGGAGACGCGGACCCCGACTCGGTTCCCGCACCCCGGGCCGTGACAACCGCCATCGCCGACTCCCCCCACGAGCCGCCTGACTCGGGGACCGCCACCATGGCTGCCTGGGACGACGAGACTCGGCTGGCGGTGGTGGAGGCCGGCGAGGATGTGACTCTGGCGGTGGCCGACCCCGAATGGCGGATCGTAGGCGGCTGGTGGCCGGAAATGGGGGTCGGGCCGCGTCTGGGTGGTTATCCGAAGATCGTGGCCGTGGTCGGTTCCGATGCCCGACCGGGCGAGAACCGGGAGGCGGCCCGGACCGATTCCATCCATTTCGTGGGAATGGACCGGAAGGGGAACGCGGCGGTAGTGGGGGTGCCCCGCGATTCGTGGGTGCCGATCCCCGGAGCCGGCAACTCCAAGATCAACGCCGCCCTCGCCTTCGGCGGCCCCGACATGATGATGGACACCTTCGTCGAGCTCACGGGACTGGACTTCGACGGGTATCTGCTCACCGGCTTCGCCGGCTTCCAGGAACTGGTGGACCTCCTGGGGGGACTGGCGATGGACGTACCCCGGGACTTCAACGATCGGGCCGCCAAGGCGTATCTGGACGCAGGCGAGCAGGTGCTGGACGCGGCGGAGGCACTGGCCCTGGCCCGCACTCGCAAGACGCTGCCCCGCGGTGACTTCCAGCGACAGGAGCACGGCGGGCTGGTGCTCATGGCCGCCCAGGCGATGCTGCGAGCGGACGGGCCGCACGCCCTCCCCCGGCTCCTGGCGGGGGCCCGGGAGCATGCCTCCACCGACATGGGACCCGAGGAGCTGCTCCTCCTGTCGGCGGCGGTGATCCGGGTGGACCCCGACCGGACCGTGGGCCGGTTGGTCTACGACCTGGGCGACGGTCAGTGGGACATTCCCGC
>JBKHJQ010000320.1:0-3717 GCA_046538055.1 Actinomycetota bacterium | reverse complement strand
GCCGGGAGGTCATCCGGACATCTCCCGGAGGGCGGTGGCGATGTCCCGGGCAGCGTGGGGTCGGGCGAGCCGGGAGGCAGCGGCCGCCATCTCCCGGCGACGGGCCGGGTTCGCCACCAGGGCCGTGACCTCTTCCTCCAACCGCTCCAGTTCGGCCTCGGAGACGACCACGGCGCAGCCGGCCGCCTCCAGGACGGCGGCGTTGGCCTCCTGATGACCCCCCGAACCGAACCCACCGGGAACGAGGACGGCGGGCGTGGCGGTGGCGGTGAGCTCGGCGACCGAGCCGCCCGCCCGGGAGATCACTATGTCACAGGCGGCATAGAAGCGGTCCATGTGCTCACAGAAGTCCAGCACCACCCAATTGTGAGGCGAAACCCGGGCCCGGGCACTCGCCTCGTCGTAGCCGTGCCCGGCCAGGTGCAGGACCTGGATACGGGGCCCGCCCCAGCTCTCCAGCATGGCGATCACGGCCTGGTTGATGGCGCCGGCCCCCAACGATCCGCCGAATACCCCCACGACCGGAGCTGCCTCCTCCAAGCCCCACTCCGCCCGGGCCGGAGGTCGGAGGCGGTCACGATCGAAGTCTGCCAGGGCACGGCGGATGGGGTTGCCCATCCACTCCGCCCGGGGAAGTCCACCGGTGGAGGGGAACGATCCGAAGACCCTTCGGGCCAGACGCGACATCAGGCGGTTGGCCAGCCCCGCCTCGGCGTTCTGCTCCGCCACCGCCAGGGAGGCTCCGGCCCGGCGGGCGGCCAGTCCCACAGGGACCGTCACGTATCCGCCCATGGCCAGGACCACGTCGACGCCCCGGCGGCGGAGCTCGAGGCGGGTCCTCCGCTCGGCCCTCAGCACCACGCCCGGTATTCCCAGGTTGGACAGGGCGAGGCGCCGCTCCAGGCCCCGCAGCTCCAGGGAGAGGAAGGGGAACCCGGCCTGGGGATAGACCGCCGCCTCCAGGCGCTCGCCTCCCACGAAGAGGATGTCGTCGCGTGCCGCACCCATCTCGAGCAGTGCCTCCCCCACCGCCAGGCCGGGGTAGACATGTCCCCCCGTCCCGGCGGCGGCGATGGCGAAGGTCACGCCCTCCCGCCCTGCTGGCTGATGTTCACCAGCACCCCCAGGGCACCCATCGACGCCACCAGGGCGGTGCTGCCGAAGCTCACCAGAGGCAGGGCGATGCCGGTTATGGGTATCACCCCCAGCACACCACCCACGTTTATCAGCGCCTGCAGCGACAGCCAGGCGGTGATCCCGGTTGCCACCATCCTCCCGAACGGGTCCGGTGCGCGGCTGGCCACCAGCCATCCGGCGGCGGTGAGCACGGCGAAGAGAGCGAGTACGGTCATGGCGCCGATCAGGCCCGTCTCCTCCCCGATGATGGCGAAGATGAAGTCGGTGTGGGCGTTGGGGAGGTAGAACCAACGCGCCCGGCTCGCACCCAGCCCCACGCCGAAGATCCCGCCGTCTCCCAGGGCGTAGTAGCCCTGTGTCAGCTGATACCCCTCGCTGGAGGCGGTGCCCCAGGGATCCAGGAAGCCGACGATCCGATCGGAGCGGTACTCGGCTCCGAAGGCCAGCAGCACTGCCAGTGCCGCTCCCAACAGGCCCAGAAGTACCACCTTGTGGCCGGGTGCGGGGCTCGCCCACAGCACCGCCAAGGCCACGGCCCCGATGAGGATCGTCGTGCCCAGGTCGGGCTGCTTCATTATGAGGGCCGCCACGATCCCGACCACGAACCCCACCGGTACCAGGAAGTGACCCCAGGTTTGGAGGTTCCCGGCCTTCCTCTCCAGCAGCACCGCCAGCAGGACGATGACCGAGAACTTGGCCAGCTCGGAAGGCTGGAAGTTGATGTCCCCGACCACCAGCCACCGCCGGGCCCCCCCGGCCGTGGTGCCCGCCACGAGGACCCCCACCAGGGCCATCAGGGTGACGCCGTACAGGGGGAGGGCCGCCTTGCGGTAGAAGCGGTAGGGAACCCGACTGGCCACCACCATGGCCACCAGGCCGATTCCCACTCCCACCAGTTGCCGCTTGAAGAAATGGAACCGGTCGGCCTGCTGGTGGATCCCGACGGTGGAGGAGGCCGACATCGTCTCGCCCAGGCCGATGACGACCAGGACGATGGCCACCAGGAACAGCACGGTGGAGGTGCGGCTGTTGGAGCGCGCCCGCTCCGCCCGTGCCCGGGCAGCGGTGCGGATGCGGGAAATGGAGGTGACGTTGGCGGTCATGGTGGGAAGCACCTCATCGTTGTGGGTCCTGTCTCTCCAGGCGCCGGACCGCGGCCACGAACGAGTCGCCGCGCTCGGCGTAGGATCCGAACTGGTCGAAGCTGGCTGCCCCCGGAGCCAGCAGGATGGTGTCGCCCGGCTGCGCCAGCGACGCTGCCCGCCCGACGGCCTCCTCCATCGTCCCGGCTGTGTATCCCCGGTCCCGGGCGGCCCGAGCCAGCTCCGGCCCGGCCGTACCGATGCCGACGAGCGCCACCAGGTTGGGGATGTGAGCCAGCGGCGTGAGGTCGAGGCCCTTGGCCAGTCCCCCGGCGATGAGCACCACCGAGGGATAGGCCGCCGCGGCCGCCAGGGCGGCATGGGGGTTCGTTGCCTTGGAGTCGTCCACGTACTGCACCCCGCCCACGGTGGCGACCAGCGTGCGGCGGTGGGGGGAGGGAGAGAACGACCGGAGTGAGGACCGAACGGCCTCCGCCGACGCGCCCCGGTCCAGGGCGAGCACGGCCGCGGCCGCCTGATCCACCACGTGGGCCGGATCCGTCGAACCCATCTCCTCCAGCGGGATGCTCATACCCGGCAGGCTCAGATTCCCTCCCTCCACACCGGACCCCCCCGGGGGGCGGCGCGTGGCGGAGACGGGATGGAGCCTGGCTTCGGCCGGACGCACGACTGCCGCCGCCCCCGGGTCGTCGACATCGAAGACCAGGAGGTCGTCGGGGGTCTGGCGCTGGAAGATCCTGGCCTTGGCCGCCCGGTAGGCCTCCGCCGATCCATGCCAATCGAGGTGGTCCGTGGCAACGTTGAGCACCGCCGCCCCCACCGGATGGAAGCGGTCGATGAAGCGGAGCTGGAAGCTCGACATCTCCACTACCGCCAGCTGCCAGTCGTCCTCGACTACGTCGGAGAACGCCGTGCCGATGTTGCCGGCGGCCACGGCACGCATTCCGGAACCGGTGAGAATCTCGGTGGTGAGGCGCGTGACGGTGGTCTTTCCGTTCGTCCCGGTCACGGCCACCACCGGACGGTTCCCGGCCAGGCGCCACCCGAACTCGATCTCACTCCAGATCGGGATCCCCGCCTCCAGGGCATCCACCACGGGGAGCGACCTCTCGGGGAAGCCGGGGCTGGCCACCACCAGGTCCACCCCCTCCAGCAGGCCCGGATCCCAACCCCCCGTCACCACTCCCACTCCCATCCCCAGGAGCGAGGCCTGCGGGACGACCGCCTCGTCGAAGACGGTCACCGCATGGCCGTGCCGGCGCGCCAGGCGCGTGGCCGCCATCCCCGATACCCCGGCGCCCAGCACCAGCACCCTCACGAGCCACACTCCCACCATCCGCTCTCGCGCACCGAGTGCGGCCCACGGGCCGCACCCGGTGCGCGAGAGCGCGGGAGGGCGGTCATGGCGAGCCTCCTCGCAGGATTCCCTCCACGGCCAGGAAGTCGGCGTAGAACAATCCCAGGCCCAGTGCCACAC
>JBKHJQ010000319.1:0-3760 GCA_046538055.1 Actinomycetota bacterium | reverse complement strand
CGCGATGCCGACCGTCCAGCGGAACCGGATGGCCAGATAGCCGAGCTGGACCAGCAGGGCCAGGCCCAGGGCGGTGAGGGCCCGGTTGCGCAGCTCCTCGCCCAGGGTGGGGCCCACGAACTGGTCGCGGATGAGGGTCAGCTCCCCGCCCATCTCCCCCAGAGTGCCCTCCAGGGCCGTCTCCTGCTCCTCGCTCAGTTCCCCGGTGCGGATCACGACCGTTCCCTGGCCGGACTCCTGGATGAGAGCCCGGGCCATTCCCTCCCCGGCCAGTTCGGAACGCAGCTCCTCCAGATCCACCGCTTGGGCCGTGTCGTACTCGACCAGCCGTCCCCCCTGGAACTCGAGGCCCAGCCGGGGTCCCCGTCCGAGAATGCCCACCAGGGCCAGGACGATCAGCACGCCCGAGACCACGAGCCAGCGTTTCCAGTTGCCCAGCAGGTCGGGCTGACGTGTGCTGAGCCACTCGTGGAACCTTCGCCCGAACGTCATCCCCATGAGGCGGGGGCGGTCGTGGAGGCGGGACGACTGGGTGAGCAGCTCCAGCAGAACCCGGGTCACGACCAGTGCGGAGAACATGGACACGACCACGCCGATGCTGAGGGTCACACCGAAGCCCCGCACCGCCCCCGAGGCGAAGAAGAACAGCAGGACCGCCGCCAGGAGGGTGGTGACGTTGGCGTCGATGATGGCGGACCAGGCGCGCTGGAACCCGGCCACGAGGGATTCGCCCACGGTGGAGCCGGCCCGGTGCTCCTCCTTGGCGCGTTCGTAGACGAGGACGTTGGCGTCGACCGCCATGCCGATGGCCAGGACGAACCCGGCTATGCCGGGCAGGGTGAGGGTTGCGCCCAACGCGGTCAGGACCCCATACGACAGCAGGGCGTACACACCCAGGGAGATCGCCGCCACCAAGCCCATGATCCGGTAGAAGCCGATCATGTAGAGGATCGTGAGGGCGGCGCCGATGAGGGCCGCCTCCAGGCTCGCCTCTATGGCCGTCTCCCCCAGGCTGGGCCCGATCGTTCCCTGCTCGATCACCTCCACGGGGACGGGGAGGGAGCCGGCCCGGATGAGCAGGGCCAGGTCCTCCGCCCCCTCCTGGTCGAAACCGCCGGTGATGATCGTCCCGCCGCCGGTGATGCCCACCCCGCACTGCACGTCCGGGTTCACCGAGGGGCTGGAGATCACCTGGCCGTCGAGGACGATGGCGATCCGCCGTTCCGGGGAGGTGGGAGGCGCGCAGGCGGCTTCCCCGGTGAGGTCCGCCCATTGCTCCTCTCCCTGGGACCGGAACTGGATGGAGACCACCCACGCACCGGCCGCCTGGCCCTCGAACACCGCTCCGGCGCCGGCCACTTCCTCACCGCTGACCGCGGCCGGCCCCACTGCCAGATCCTCCCCTTCCTCTCCCGGGAGGACACGTCCGGGAGCCTCCTCGGGCGCCTGACCCTCGGGATAGGTCTCCAGGACAGGGTGAAACGTGAGCTGGGCGGTGCGTCCTATGACCTCCAGCGCCTCATCGGGATCGGTTACACCCGGCAGTTCCACGATGATCCGACGGTCCCCTGATACCTGGAGGGTCGGCTCGGAGACCCCGAAGGCATCCACCCTGCGGCGCAGGACCTCCAGGGTGCGCGCCGTCACCTCTGCATCGACCTCGACCTGTTCGGTGTCCTGGGCCTCGAGGACGATCTGCGTTCCGCCCCGCAGGTCCAGGCCGAGCTGGACAGGGAGGGTGGCGACGGCGTAGATCCCCGCCGCCAGGGCCACGATGGTGAAGAACAGGCGCCCGCGGGAGACTCTGGGCATGGCTGACTACTTCCGATCCGGCTGGGTAGAGTCCCGCAACCTACCACACACAGGGGCGGCGCCTGCGTGCCGTCAGCTGCCGAAGAACGACGCCGCGCCCCAGGCGGTCATCAGGACCCCCACCACGAGCAGGAACCACACCCGGCCGGAGCGGAACTCGCCTTCCACACCTTCGGGTCGCTCGCCCCGCCGGTGGCGATACCAGGCCAGGCCGTTGCCGGCCAGGATCGCCAGCCCCAGCCCGAGCACCATCTCCGCGAAGATCTCGTCGAGGCCCAGGAGGTCACTCATCGGGCCGGTACGCTAGCCGCCCCGACGTCGGGGCCCGCCCGGGTTACGATCGCAGGGTCATGACCTTGGCCACTCCTGACCGAGACGCCGCCGCCTTCTTCGATCTGGACCGAACCCTGATCGCCGGGGCCTCCACCTTCGTGTTCGGCTGGGTGGCGTGGCGACGTGGGATGCTGTCCACCCGCGAGCTGATGGGGGACGCTGCCAACGCCATCATCTTCCGGACTACGGGGGGAAGCGAGGACCAGCCGGCGCTTGTGAGAGAGCGGATACTGGAGGCGGTGGCGGGACACCGACGTGATGAGCTCACCTCCCTCAACGACGACATCCTCCCCCGTCTCCTCAACTCGGTCCGGCCCGAGACCCGTCAGGTGGTGGAGCGCCATCACGAGGCGGGTCGCGACACCTACATCGTGTCCGCCTCCCCGGTGGAGATAGTCGATCCCCTCGGCTCGGCACTGGGCATGACCGGGGTCATCGCCACCGAGTCGGAGGTGGTGGACGGCATCTACACCGGGCGGCTCCTCTCGGAGTTCTGCTACGGACCCGGGAAGGTGAACAGAGTGCGCGCCCTGGCGGAGGAGAAGGGCTACGACCTCCGCCTCTGCTACGCCTACTCGGATTCGCGCAGCGACCTGCCTCTCCTGGAGATGGTGGGTCATCCGGTGGCGGTCAACCCCGACGCCACCCTGCGCCGGGAGGCACGGGCTCGGAACTGGCCGGTGGTCCAGTTCGCCCGCCGGGCCAAGATCACCGCCACGGCCGTGGGGTCGGGTATGGCGGCGGCGGGGATGGGCGCCGGCCTGTACGCCTTGGGCCGTGCTCACGGCCGCAGAGCCGTCTCATGACGGGCTTCCAGCGGCCCCGGGCCGCTTCGCTCCCGACGACGACGCCAATAGGCTGGAACCCCATGTTCCCCCCCTGTCCGGTGCCCGACCACGCCCCGGTCGCCCGCAATCATGGCTGAAGCATCGGCTCCCGCCTCCTCGGCCAATCTGGGTCCCGGCTTCGATACCCTGGCCCTGGCGCTGGAGCTCCGATGCCGCGTGGTGGCCGACCTCTCCGATCATTGGACCATCGACCATGGTCAAGGCCAGCGGCCGGACACCGATTCGGACGATGCCGTCCTGGCGGCGGCCAAGGCGGCGGTAGGCGAGGAGAGACCGCTGGCCCTCAAGGTCGACAACGAGATCCCGATCGGCCGGGGTCTGGGATCCTCCGCGGCGGCCCTGACTGCTGGAGCGGCCGCCGCCCTGGCTGCGACGCAGGGGTCGGTGGACACGGATCGCATCTTCGAGATGACCTCCGGGATCGAGGGACATCCCGACAATGCCGCCGCGGCCGTGTACGGGGGACTCGTGGTGGTCCCGCCGGAGGGCCGACCGCTCCGTCTCCCGATCCACCCCCGGATCCGCCCTGTCGTGGCCGTGCCCCGGGAGGTTTTCCTGACGGCGGAAGCCCGCCGGGCCCTCCCCTCCACGGTGGAGAGGGAAGTGGCGGTGCGGACTGCCGCCCGGGCATCGGCGCTGGTGGCGGGCTTCCTCACCGGTGACGCCCGGTTGCTGGCGGCAGCTCATGGAGATGAGCTCCATGAGCTGCCTCGTTCCCGCTTCCATCCCGAGACGGCCGAGCTGGTGAATCTCGCCCGGGATGCGGG
>JBKHJQ010000318.1:0-3763 GCA_046538055.1 Actinomycetota bacterium | reverse complement strand
CGCGGGCGGCGGCGGGCCCGGCCAGCTCGACCGGGCGTCCGCCTATCTCCACCGTCCCTGCGTCGGGTGCCACCACCCCGCCCAGGATCCCCGCCAGGGTGGACTTGCCGGCCCCGTTCTCGCCCACGATGGCGTGAACCCGTCCCGGGGCCAGCTCGGTGGTCACCCCGTCCAGGGCAGTGATCCCGCCGTAGCGCTTGGTGACCTCCCGGGCGGCCACGACCGGAAGGTCGGGGCCGCCCGGGTCGGCGGTGGGCCGGTCAGGCCGGCTCACATAACTCCTGGTCCACCAGCTCCTCCTCCGTGAGAGGAGTGGGCAGCCACAGATCGTCGATGCAGTTGGGGCGGTACCACTCGTCCAGCTCCTCGTGGGTGAAGGTGGGGACCTCCACGTTTATGAACGAGGGCACCGTCTCGCCGTCCAGGATGTCCATGGCCGCGTCCAGGCACTGGGAGGAGTGCGAGGGCGGATAGCCCACCGCCACGAAGGGGAAGCCCTCCTCGGAGGCCACCCGCAGGAATCCGTTGAGAGGCTCGGCCGCGAACGGGGGTATCTCCCGTCCGTCGTCCTTGTACGCCTCGATGGCTCCCACGGCCTGGCCGGCGCCGTCGGTCCACACCGCGTCGATGTCGTCGAACTGGGTGAGGAAGGACTGCATGGCGGTCTGGCCGTCGGCCGCGTCCCAGTTGGTGTACTCCTGGCCCAGGATCTCGATGTCGGGGTAGCCGTCGAACACCTCGGTGGCGCCCTGCAGACGCGCCTCGGCGGTGGGCACTCCCGCCGGTCCGCCCAGCAGGATCACGTTGCCCTCATAGCCCATCTCCCGGGCTATCCACTCCGCGCCCAGCTTCCCGTTGAGGATGTTGTCGCGGTCCACCCGGGTGACGTAGGCGTCGGTGTCGGCGGTGCCGGTGCACAGGACCACCGGAGTTCCCTGGGCGGCGGCCCGTTCCACCGGGCCGGCCACGTCCGTGAGGGGCGTGATGATGAGGATGTCGGGCTGCTGCACCAGCAGATCCTCGATCGTGCCCACCTGGGTGTCGGCCTCGCCCAGACCGGTGGGGCTGAGGATCAGCTCCGAGTCGGGGTAGGCCTCGTCCATGCGGGCGGTGACGGCGTCGTTGTAGGTAGCGGGCCAGGAGAACTCGGGCGCCTGGATGGCGAAGGCCACCCGGCGGGGCCCCGGCTCCATGGCGTACTCGGAGGTGTCCACCTCGACTATGTCGAAGGCGTAGTCGGGCGGCTCGATCGGGTCGAGTCCCAGCTCCTGGGGCTCCTCCTCGAAGGCGTCGATGAGTATGTCCGACTGGGCGCCGGCACTCTCCGGCTCCCCTTCGGTCGTCTCAGTCGTCTCGCCTTCGGTGGTCTCGGTCGGTTCCTCCGCCGTCGTGGTGGGGACGGTCACGGTGGTGGCGACCGTCTCGGGGACGGTCGTCTCGCCTCCGCCGTCCTCGCCACAGGCGGCCAGCACCAGGGCCAGCACCGCCAGTAGGGCGGCCGGTTTCGTGATGTGTCTCATGCGGTCGTGTGGTTCCTTTCTGGTGGTGTGGTCACCACCTCGGTTTGCTTGCCTGCGGGTGAACTGGATGCCCGGCGGACCAGGCTCGTGAACAGGACGGCGGCGAAGAGGACGATCCCCTTGCCGATGAGCTGGTAGGACTCGCCCACGCCCTGGAGGAGCAGGAGGTTGTCGAGGCCGGCCAGACCCACCACCGCCGCCAGGGTCCCGACCACGTAGCCCCGGCCCCCCAGGAGGGAGGCGCCGCCCAGCACCACCGCGGCGATGGAGTCCAGGTCGTAGCCCACACCCAGGGTCCGGTCGTAGAACCCGACGAATCCCGACAGCATCAGGCCCGCCAGGGCGGCCGCCAGGGCCGCGACAACGAAGGTGGAGGCATGCACCAGGCGGGTGGGCACCCCGGCCAGGGCGGTGGCCTCGGGGTTGAGACCGGTGGCGTACACCGCCCGGCCGTAGGGGGAGCGGTACAGGACCACCGCCATGAGCACCGCCACTGCCGCGGCCACCACAACCGGGACGGGAATGGGGCCGATCCTGCCGGCGCCGAAGGCCACCAGGGCGTCGGGTACACGTCCCCGGGACCGCCCCTCGGTGAGCCACAGGGACACGCCCTGCACCAGGAAGAGGGTGCCGAGCGTGGCGAGGATGGCGGGGACCCGGCGGAACGCCACCATCACCCCGTTGAGGATCCCGATGGCCAGCGCCACCGCCACCACCCAGGCGATCCCCGCCAGGAGCGACCCCTCCGCCGTCCCGGCGAAGTGGACCATGAGCAGCGAGGAGGTGGTGATGACCCCTCCCACCGACAGATCCAGGCCCCGTCCGATGATCACCACCAGCTGGCCCAGGGCCACCACCGCCAGGAAAGCGGCGGAGCGGGCCACGTTCTGGAGGTTGGAGGCACGGAAGAAGACGGGCTCGATCACCGCCGCCACCGGCACCACCAGGAGGATGATCGTGTAGGGGGCCAGCAGGCGGAGGCGCTCCCGGGCCGTCACGGCGCCTCCCCCCCGGCGTAGCCGGAGATGAGGGCGGAGTAGACCTCCACCGCCTGGCGGAGGGCCGCCACCGACACGGCCTCGTCGGGAGCGTGGGCGTGGGAGAGGAGCCCGGGGCCCACCGCCGGGAGGGTGGGGATGCCGAGGGCGGTGAACCAGGTGGCGTCGGTGGTGGCAGGGAAGAGGTCGTCGGGAGGCGTCGCCCCCGTCACAGAGGCCACCGCCCGCCGGGCCGCCTCCACTATGGGATGGCCGGGGGTCACTTCCGCGGCCGGGATCCAGTCCTGGACGGTCACCCGGACGTCGGCACCCTCCGGCCGGTGGGCTTCCACCAGGGACCGCACCTCCCCTTCGAAGACGCGGCGGTCCATGCCAGCCACCAGCCGGCACTCGGATGCCACCCTGGCCCGTCCCGGCACCACCCCGTAGGAGATGCCGCCTTCCAGCACCGCCCCCGGGTTGACGGTGGGAGCGGGGCCGCCTGGGGGATGGGAAGGCGTGAAGCCGTCGGCCAGGGCCACCACCAGGCGGGCGGCCACCTCGGTGGCCGACACCAGGCCCAGAGCGTCCCGCAGCCCGGAGTGGGCCTGGCGGGTCGTCACCTCGATGTCGAAATTGCAGATCCCGCGGCTTCCCAGGTGGAGGCGGTCCCAGTCGTGGTGGATTCCGCCCGGCTCCCCGATCACGATGGCCTCCACCCCTTCCACGTCGGAGACGTCGAACAGCCGGGCGCCGTGGCGGGCCCCGTACTCCTCGTCGGCGCACAGGATGAGGGTGATCTCGCCTCGCTCCTGGATGGGGGCCGCCCGGGCGACCGCCGCCAGCATGGCGGCCACCGCTCCCTTCATGTCCGCCACCCCCCTCCCCCGCAACTCCCCGTTCACCAGAGTGGCACGGAGGGGGTCGGTCTCCCAGGCCCCCTCTCCCACCGGCTTGGTGTCGAGGTGCCCGCACAGACCCAGATGGCGCCCACCCGGCCCGAAGCGAATCCGGGAGACGAGGCTGGGACGCTCGGGAGATCCAACCAGGCGAAAGGGAGGCAGCCCGAAGGATTCCCACCAGCGGCGGATCAGATCGGCCACCGCCCGCTCGTCCCCGCCCGGGTTCTCGCTGGGGATGGATACGAGTTCGGCTGTGAGCTCCACCACGTCACCCCGCCCCAGCGGCGTCCTTTCATTATATGAAAGCACCTTTTGTATGATAACAACGGGTTCAGGGGGCCGACAACGCCGGCCTACTTGTAGC
>JBKHJQ010000317.1:0-3774 GCA_046538055.1 Actinomycetota bacterium | reverse complement strand
GCTCATGACCTCACTGATCGGCCTGGGCTACTACGGGACGATCACCCCGCCGGTCATACTCCGCAACGTCCTGGAGTCACCGGCCTGGTACACGGCCTACACGCCCTACCAGGCCGAGATCTCCCAGGGGCGTCTGGAGGCCCTCCTCAACTTCCAGACGATGGTGGCGGACCTCACGGGATTGCAGATCGCCAACGCCTCGTTGCTGGACGAGCCCACTGCGGCTGCCGAGGCCATGGCCATGGCCGGGCGGATAACCCGCCGGAAGGGCCCCTTCTACGTGGATACGGACTGCCATCCGCACACGATCGCCGTGGTGCAGACCCGGGCCGAGGCCATGGAGATACCGGTCCAGGTGGTGGAAGTCGCCGGGCTCGATTCCGCAGCTCTGGAGGAGGCCTCGGGCGTGCTGGTGCAGTATCCCGGCTCCGGGGGGAGCTTGATGGATCTGCGGGGCGTGGCGGAGAGAGTCCACGCCGATGGCGGCCTGGTGGTGGCGGCGACCGATCTCCTCGCCTCGGTGCTGCTGGAGCCGGTGGGAGCCCAGGGAGCCGACATCGCGGTGGGATCCGCCCAGAGGTTCGGAGTCCCGTTCGGCTTCGGAGGTCCACACGCCGGGTTCGTGGCCGTGCGGGAAGCCCATGTCCGTGCCCTTCCCGGTCGCCTGGTGGGAGTCTCCTCCGACCCGGCAGGACGCACTGGCTACCGGCTCTCCCTCCAGACCCGGGAACAGCACATCCGCCGGGAGCGGGCCACCTCCAACGTTTGCACGGCCCAGGTGCTGCTGGCAGTGGTGGCGGGGCTGTATGCGGTATGGCACGGCCCGGAAGGCCTGCAGGAGATCGCCCGGAGGGTGCAGCGATCCACCGCCCGGCTGGCCGCTTCCCTGGATGCGATCGAGGGTGTGGGTGTGGCGAACCGGACCTTCTTCGACACCCTCACGGTGGCCTGCGATGCCGCTCGCGTGCTGGAGGCGGCCCGGAAAGCCGGGATCAACCTGCGGCCGATCGACTCCCAACACGTGGGGATCTCCCTGGACGAGACCGTCACCGACCAGATTCTCCGCAGGGTGGTCGGTGCGTTCTCCGGGGGGCAGCTCTCCGACGACGGGCCGGAGGGTATCCCCGATCACATGGCGCGCCGGGAAGAGCCGTTGACCCATCCGGTGTTCCACTCCTACCGCTCCGAGCACGAGATGCTCCGATACCTGCGTCGCCTCTCCGACCGGGACCTGGCGCTGGACCGGACGATGATCCCGCTCGGGTCCTGCACCATGAAGCTGAACGCCACCAGCGAGATGATTCCCATGACCTGGCGGGAGTTCGCCGATATCCATCCCTTCGCTCCCCTCGATCAGGCAGAGGGGTATCTGGAGATGATCGGTCAGCTCCAGTCGTACCTGGCGGAGCTGACCGGCTACGACGCCGTGTCGTTGCAGCCCAACGCCGGGTCGCAGGGGGAGCTGGCCGGCCTGTTGGCGATAAGGGCATACCACCGGAGCCGGGGAGACGACCAACGGGTGGTATGCCTCATACCCGAGTCGGCCCACGGCACCAACGCCGCCTCCGCCACCATGGCGGGGATGGAGGTGGTGGTGGTGGCCACCGACGAGGCGGGCAACGTCGACCTGGGAGACCTGGAGGCGAAGGCGGAAGCCAATGCCGGGCGGGTGGCGGCGGCCATGGTCACCTATCCCTCCACACATGGGGTCTTCGAGCCCGACATCGACAAGCTGTGTGAGATCGTCCACTCCCACGGGGGTCAGGTGTACGTCGACGGCGCCAACCTCAACGCCCTGGTGGGCCTGGCCCGCCCCGGCGACTTCGGAGCCGACGTTGGCCACCTCAACCTCCACAAGACCTTCACGATCCCTCACGGCGGGGGAGGGCCGGGTGTGGGCCCGGTGGGCGCCATGGCGCACCTGGCGCCCTTCCTGCCCAACCATCCCCTGGTGCCGCAGGCGGGTCCCGCCACAGGGGTAGGGCCCATCTCGGGGGCGCCCTGGGGATCGGCGGGCATCCTCCCGATCCCCTGGGTCTACATCCGGTTGATGGGCGAGGAGGGGCTGCGGGAGGCCACGGGGGCTGCCATCCTCTCCGCCAATTACCTCGCCGCCCGGCTCTCCGACTACTACCCGGTGCTGTACACCGGTCCGGGTGGCCGGGTGGCGCACGAGTGCGTCATCGATCTGCGTCCCATCACGCGGCGAAGCGGCATCACGGTCGAAGACGTGGCCAAGCGGCTGGCCGACTACGGATTCCACGCCCCCACCGTTGCCTTCCCGGTGCCGGGGACGCTCATGATCGAGCCCACAGAGTCCGAGCCGTTGGCAGAGCTGGAGCGGTTCTGTCGGGCGATGATCGCCATACGGGGCGAGATCGCCCGGGTGGAGGAAGGCGAGTGGCCCCGGGACGACAATCCCCTCGTTCGGGCTCCCCATCCGGCGGGAGATCTGATAGGCGAGTGGGATCGAGCCTATCCACCACGCCTGGCGGCGTTCCCTCTGGGGGAGATGGAGGCGGACAAGTACTGGCCGCCCCTGGGGAGGATCGACGCGGCCGCCGGGGACCGGAATCTGATGTGCAGTTGCCCCCCGGTGAGCGAGTACGGGTCACAAGGCAGTTGAGTCACCTTCGCGCCGGACCGATAATGTGTCCGGTAGTCCCGTCCGGCACTTGGCTGCCGTCGGCCAGAAAGGGGTCAGGTGCGGTTCACTGGCCGTATCCGCTTCGGAGATGTACAGCACGCCGATCTCGACGTGAACGTCGAGGTCTCTGACACGCACGTCCGGCTGGTCTCGGGTGAGGAGATCCTGGGAAGCTGGTGCCTGGCCGACGTGGTCGCCAACCGGGTCGTGTCCAACGAGTTCGAGCTAGATCTTCACGGCGACACCATCACGTTCCTGGCCGACGACCAGGTCAACTTCGCCTACGGAGCGGTGCAGAAGATGGCGGAGGGATGGGCGCGGTACCACGCCATGAACCTGCTTCGTCGAAAGCGGGCTGTGGCCTCGGCCCGCCGCGCCAATGAGCCCAACCGCCTGGACGAGGTGCGGCGCGCCTTCCTGACCGCCCGGGAGGAGCTGGAGCGTCAGCTTCCCGAGGAGCAACCCGAGGCGGAGGTGGAGGTGCCGGCCGAAGAGGAGCCGGGGGCCGCTCCCGGAGCCGTCGCCGAAACCCCTCCCGAGGAGCCCGCTCTCCCCGGAGGGCCGGAGGAGCAGGTCGCCGCCGGCGGCGGGAGTCGATTCTGGGATCGGGTGGAGAGGGCCACGGCCGCCGAGGCACCGGCGCAGGAGCCTGCCGCCGAGGAGGCGGAAGAGGTCCCTGAGACGGAACCAGACTCGGCACCTCTCCCCGGGGAGGCCCCTGTGGCCGAGGAGCCTGTGGCCGACGAGCCTGTGGTGGGGGAGCCGGAGCCTGCGGTGGAGGAGCCCGAGGAGCCCGAGCAGCCGGAGGAGCCGGAGCCTGTGGTGGAGGAGCCGGCAGTCGAGGAGGCGCCGGCCGAGGCGGTTCCGGCCGAGGCGGTCACCACTCCCACCGTGGCCGGTCGCCTTCCCCGCCTGGATGCCCTGCCGCGCCGTCTGACCCGGGAGCAGCGTTCCGCCCCTCCCGAGAGGAGTGGGGACGAGGAAGTGGCTCCCGCCCCCCTAGCTCGGGAGCAGCCCCGGGAGGACGAGCTCCCCCGAGAGGGCCCGGAGGTCCCGCCGCCTCCCCGGGAAACCGTGGAGACGATGGATGAGCCGGATGAGCCGGATGAGCCGGATGAGCCTGAGGC
>JBKHJQ010000316.1:0-3775 GCA_046538055.1 Actinomycetota bacterium | reverse complement strand
TCCGCCACCCGGTCCTGATGGCGGCCCGCTACCTGGCGGAACGAGCGAGGGCTGATCGCCACCCGCATCAAAGCTCCAGCATCGAGAACACCGGTGTCACACCCTTCAGTAGTTCCCGGTAGGCCGCCACGAACTGTTCGTAGTTGCGGTGGCGGTCCGGGTCGGGCCGGTAAGGGTCGGAGGTGCGCTGCCAGCGTTGAGCGGTTTGGGCCAGATCGGCCATAGCCACATGACCGGTGGCGACAGCCGCGATCAGGGCGTCGCCCAGCACCCCGCATTCCTCCCGTTCAGCCGGCACCCAATCCACACCCAGGACGTCGGCCTTTATCTGGTTCCAGAGCGAGGAGCGAGCGCCGCCCCCCAGAACCCGTGTGTGGGTGAGCTGCTGGCCGGAAAGAACCGTCATGATCCGCACCCACTCTGCGTACTCGTAGGCGATGCCCTCCAGGATGGCGCGGAACATATGGCCGTGGTCGTGGCCGGCGGTGAGGCCCACCCATCCGGCCCGGGCAGACGGGTCAGGAGGCAGGACCCTCCCCTGAAAGTGGGGGAGCCATACCAGACCACCGCAACCCGGGTCTGCCCGGGCGGCGATCTCATCCAGACGCGGATAGGCGGAGGGGTCGTCTTCGAGGCGGGCAACGACGTCGCGGAACCAGCGCAACGCTAGCCCACCCCCATTGATGAACGCCAGGCCCAGGTACACCCCAGGTATGACCGAGTGTGTGGCCATGAACACCTGGTTGTCGACGTCGGGAGCCCACCGGTCCAGGCAGACCGCCAGCACCGAGGCGGTCCCGGCGCTGTCGAAGGCCTGACCAGGGTCGGCCACCCCCGCTCCCAGGGAGGCGGCGGTCTGATCGCCTGCCCCCGCCGCCACCGGAGTGCCGATCGGAAGCCCGGTGGCGGCCGCCATCTCGTCTGTGACCGTACCGATGATGTCAGTGGGGTCGACGATTCGTGGGAGGACCCGTCGGTCGATGCCGAAGCGTTCAATCAGCTCCTCCGACCACACCGCTCCTGCGGTGTCGGCCAGGTTGGTGAAGTGCAGGTGGGTGCGGTCGATGAAGGCTTCGCCGGCTTCCAGTCCGCACAACCGTCCCGCCACGTACGAGGTGGGCACCACGAACCGGGCGATGCCGGCGAAGTCGGAGGGGCGTTCGTTCTGCCACCACATGATCTTCGGTCCATGCGAATAAGTCGGTGGACAGCCCGACAGCTCCGTTACCCGTCGGGCGTCATCTCTCATCTGGCGTATGAACGGGGCGGAACGGGAATCGAGCCAGGAGTCGAAATGGGTGGCGGGCTGAAAGTCGTGGTCGATGGTTCCCACTCCCGACATCTGCCCGGAGAAAGCCACTCCGTCGATATGGGGCTTGCCCGCTTCGGCGAGCGCGGCGGCGATGGTGCGGTGCGCCGAAGCTTCGATCTCCTCCAGCCGCTGTTCCACTATCCCCGGCCGGGGAGTGTGGAGGGGTACCTCTTCGAAGGCATCGCCCAGGATTGTGCCACTCGAGTCGACAACCGCCGCTTTGGTCCCCATCGTCCCCAGGTCACAGCCGACGAAGACTGCCATTCGCTAGCTCCGGTAGCGAGGGTTATCGACGGTGCGGGGTTCGTTATCCCCTCGCAGGACCAGCACCGGGAAGCCTTCCTCCTCGATGGTTCCGTAGTCGTGGCCAGCGTCTCCGACGTACGCGGCGAAAAATACGAGTGGCTCATCGCCCACGTTGACGCTGCGGTGGGCCCATCCGCCGGGGATGTAGTTGACCGTTCCTCGCCGGAGCGGTTCGACGGTGTAGTCGCCGGCGCCAGTAGCCAACACCAGGCGCCCCTCACCCTGTAAGCCTATATACACCTCGGAGCGATCCCGCACCTCATGGAAGTGGCCTTTGGTCATGAAGTATTCCTCACCCACTCTCCCGTGTTGGAGGATCGTGGTGGAGCATTGGATCTCCGAGTTCTCTTCCGGCACGGTGAGCTGTAGCACCTCGTACACCAGCGTCTCGGGAGCTTCGACCTTCTCCTGATACATACCGGCCATATCCCCGAGGCGTCGCTCTACCGTGTCGCGTACATGGTCCAGTCGTCCGGACTGGAAGTCCATGAGAACTGTGAACGGGTCAAGGTTCGGAGTCATCGGGATGTCCTCCTTGTATATCGATGAGGGTCTTGAAGTCATCAGGTCCGGTCTCCATAAGAACCGAGGGCGCTTCCTTTAGGAGTCGGCGGACCACAGGTAGTCGGTCCAGCGGCACCTTTCCGTCTCTGACAAGATCGCGTGCGGCCCGATAGTCCGATACCCGGGACCCGGTCGAGCCGATCAGAGTCAGGTGGCGATAGTGGACGGTGTTGACGTCCACCATTCCACCTCCCGGGATACCGGCGAAGGCGTGGACCCGTCCCCCCACCGCCACTTGTTCCAGTGCTAGCGCCAAAGCGGCCGCCGTGGGAGCAGTCACGACCGCAGCGACGGGAGGTTCTCCGAGAGCTTCGGCTGGGTCCTCGCCTGGAGAACAGACGGCGTCGGCCCCAAGATCGGCCGCTAGCTGGCGTCGGTGGTGGGAACGCTGGACCATCACCACCGGGCATCGTCTCGCCTGCAGGACCCACATGGTGAGGATGCCCATGGGACCTGCCCCCACCACCATGGCGGGGCTGTCGGGAACGGGATCCAGAAGCGAGACTGCGTGCACGCAGCAGCTCAGCGGCTCCAGCAGAGGAGCGAGTTCGACGGGAACCCCCTCCAAGGGTATGGCGTGGTCGTCGGGTACAACCATCTGCTCCGCCATTCCCCCATCCCGGGTGAGTCCGATCGCCTGGCGGTCAGGGCATCGGTTCTCGAACCCGGCCCGACACTGGACGCATGTACCGCATCCCACGTCGGGATGGAGGCCCACCATGGTGCCGTCGGGAAGTTGGCCGGCTGCTTCGTGCCCGGGGATCCGGGGCGGGTGGGAGCCCCGGGAGGCCAGGCGGCGGTCGGTCCCACATATGCCGGCAGCCGCCACCTCTATTAAGACCTCCCCGGGAGCGGAGACAGGAGGACTCAGATCTGCTATTTCAACCCGGCCCGGGTCGGTCACCTGAACCGCCCTCATCGCACCTCCGCAACGTCGACTGGGCGACCCTCGGCCACGGACAGGTTGACGGCAAAGGCGCCTTCCAGGGCAGCCACGCCGTCCGCGACAGTGGGGGAGGGTTCGTCGTAGCCTCGGCAGGCACGGACGAAGTGAATGTCTTCCGCGCGGTAGGCGTCGGCGAACAGTTCCGCCCAGGCCCGGACCGGGTCACGGCGTGCTTCGCCGGCTCGTACCAGAAGGGGACCTTCCACTGGGCTACCGGCGAAGACCACCCCTTCGGTCCCATACACCTCCACGCGGGCGTCGTAGCCATAGGTGGCCGGGCATGCGCCGTCGATCTGGCCGATAGCTCCGCTGCTTAGTTCGGCAGTGATCACCAACAGGTCGACGAATCCGGGGTGCTTTTCAGCTAGGTCGGGTCGTTTGCCGGCCCGTCCGACTGCGTGGATCCTCTCCAGATCAGATCCGGTGAGCCACCGAACTGTGTCAAGGTCATGGGAGTTGACCTCCGCTACTAGACCACCCGATCCTACCGGGTCCCAGGCCCAGGAGGGAGGCAGGCCCGGTCCCCGGGTAGTCGAACGCACGAGGAGTGGTTCTCCGATGTCCCCGTCGGCGATCCGTTGGGCCACTCGCCGGAAGCCGGCGTCGAAGCGACGCATGAATCCGATCATGAACACCCGGGCCGAGTC
>JBKHJQ010000315.1:0-3783 GCA_046538055.1 Actinomycetota bacterium | reverse complement strand
CATCTGTACCGTGTGGGCATGATCTCCATCACCAAGCTGGCGGTAGGGCAGTACGACAACGACAGCTATGTGGTGTCCTGCACCGATACCTCCTCGGCGGTGGTCATCGACGCCGCCGCCGAAGCGGACCGGATCCTGGCCGCCTGCCAGGGCCTGGATGTGTCGGCGGTTCTCACCACCCACGGCCATCTCGACCACATCGGCGCCCTCGATGCGGTGAAGGATGCCCTGGGGGTGCCGTGGTGGATGCACCCCGCCGACGTCGACATCGCCGAGAGGTCCCCCGACGAGGGCTTTGCCGGGGGCGAGGAGATCGTGGTGGGGCGGTTGGCGCTCCACGTCGTGCACACTCCCGGGCACACGCCGGGCTCGGTGTCGTTCGTGTTCGAGCCGGAGGACCAGAGCGAGGTGCACGTGCTCTTCTCCGGCGACACCCTCTTCCCGGGCGGGCCCGGTGCCACCCGCTGGGACTACTCCAGCTTCGGCCAGATCATGGACAGCCTGGAGAAGGAGCTCTTCCCCCGCCTCCCCGACGAGACGGTGGTCCATCCCGGTCATGGGCCCTCCACGACCATCGGCGACGAACGGCCCCACCTGGGAGAATGGCGCGAGCGGGGTTGGTGACGATGGAGCGACGGTGCTGTCGACGCTGGTGAGCCCGTGACGTCCCTCCTCCGCATGGTCCGCTTCCTGTTGGCCTGAGTGCGGTCGCTACCCTCGCCCACCATGGAACTCTCGTGCATGACCGAGCCCCAGGTGGGGGCGACATACGACGAGCTTCTCACCCTGGCTCGCTGGTCCGAGGAGAACGGCCTCCACTCCTTCGCCCGGTCCGATCACTACTACTGGCGCGATCCCAAGCCCGCCACCGACGCCTTCGCCACCCTGGCGGGCCTGGCCCGGGAGACGAGCACCATCCGCCTGGCGGTGCTCGTCACGCCCCTCACCTTCCGTCACCCGGCCGTGATCGCCAAGAACGCCGCCACCATCGACCAGATGTCGGGAGGGCGCCTCGACCTGGGGGTGGGGACGGGCTGGATGGAGGAGGAGCACACGGCCTTCGGGTTTCCGTTCCCTGCCTGGGACGAGAGGTACGCCCGGCTGGAGGAGGCGATCGACTACCTGCAGGCTGCCTTCGGGGCCGGTCACGGTCGGTTCTCGGGCGAGCACTACCGCCTGGACGCGGACGTGCATCCCAAGCCGTCGGGCCTGAGGCTCATCCTGGGAGGGTCGGGGCCCACCCGGACCCCCCGGATGGCCGGCGAGAAGGCGGACGAGTACAACTGCCTCATCCAACCCGCTTCCGAGATCGCCTCCCGGATCGAGGTGATGCGCCAGGCGGCCGGGGATCGGGACGTGACGGCCACCGTGATGGGCCCCACCCTGGTAGGCAGGAGCGATGCCGAGTACAAGGAGCGCCTGGAAGCGTCGGCCGCCCGCCGGGATATCCCGCCCCAGGATCTGGAGCGGCGCTACGAGGAGGTGGGGCTTCCGATGGGAACCCCGTCCCGGGCCGCGGAGACGCTGGCGGCCCTGGAGGAGGCGGGCGTGGAGCGCTACTACGTGCAGTGGCTCGACCCCGCCGACGTCTCCGGGTTCGCCGCCACCATCGAGGCCCTCCGCCCGTGACGTCGGGAGGGGGTCAGGGGGTGCTGAGGTCGACCCAGGTGGGGGAAGCGAGCCTCTCCAGGTCCTCCAGGGAGATGGGGAACACCGTCGTCGGTGTCCCGGCCGCCGCCCAGACCGGGTCGTGGCGCCGGAGGGCGGTATCGGCGAAGATCTGCAGGGGACGGTCGTGCCCGAAAGGCGGGGTCCCGCCCGCGGCGTAGCCGGTCGCCTCCCTCACGGTGGTGAGATCCGCCCGCTTCACCTCTCCTCCCCCCGCCGCCGAGGCCAGCAGGCCCGCATCCAGACGTCGGTCGCCCGGGACGAATGCCACCACCGGGTCTCCCCCCACCTCGAACACCAAGGATTTCACGATCGCCGCCACGTCACATCCGATGGCGGCGGCGGCATCGGCCGCGGTCTTCGTCCCCTGGGGGAACTCTCGCACCTCGATCTCGAGACCGGCGCGGGCGGCTGCTTCCACCACCCTCCGGGAGGCCCTGGGCAAATCCATGGCGGAAGAGACTACCTCCGCCCCGCCCGTCGCCGGGAACGGGTTTCCCCTCTCCTGGAGGTCGCCATACCATTGGGTACGTGAGCACACCTCTCCTCCAGATCGAGAACCTGCACGCCGAGGCGGATGGCGTACCCATCCTCAAGGGCGTGGACCTGACGGTGGACCGCGGTGAGATCGCCGCCCTGATGGGCCCCAACGGGTCCGGCAAGTCGACCCTCGCCAATGTCCTCATGGGACACCCGTCCTTCGACGTGACCGAGGGACGGATTCTCTACGACGGCGAGGACATCACCGACGCCGCCCCCACCGCCCGCGGGCAGAGGGGCATGTTCCTGGCGTTCCAGTATCCCGAGGAGATCCCGGGGGTCTCGGTGATCCAGTTCCTGCGCCAGGCACTCTCCAATCGGACCGGCGTGGACTACACCGTGCTGGAGCTGCGGCTCAAGGTGATGGAGGCGATGAAGGAGCTGGGAATGGACACCTCCTTCGCCGATCGGTACCTGAACGAGGGTTTCTCGGGAGGCGAGAGGAAGCGCAACGAGGTGCTGCAGATGGCGGTCCTGGAGCCGGAGATGGTCGTCATGGACGAAACCGATTCGGGCCTGGACATCGATGCCCTCCGAATCGTGGCCGACGGAGTGGGCAGGCTGACCACGCCGGAGCGGGGCTTCCTCGTCATCACCCACTACCAGCGACTTCTCGACTACATCACCCCCCACAAGGTCCATATCTTCATGGATGGCCGGATCGTGGAGACCGGTGGAGAGGACCTGGCACGGCGGCTGGAGGAGGAGGGATACGACTCCTTCCGCCAGTCGGCCGAGCTGTGACAGGGATTTGACGCACATGCCCCTCCTCGATGTGGAAGCGATCAAGGCGGACTTCCCGGTATTCGAGGATCCCGACCTCCACTTCCTGGATTCCGCTGCCAGCTCCCAGAAGCCCCGCCAGGTGATAAACGCCATCTCGGAGTTCACCGCCCACGGCTACGCCAACGTCCACCGGGGGGCATACCGGCTTTCCGTGGAGGCCACCGAGCGCTATGAAGCCGTCCGGCACAAGGTAGCTGCCTTCCTGGGTACGCCCTCGGCAACGGAGATCGTGTTCACACGTGGCTCCACCACGTCGATCAACCTGCTGGCACACGGCTGGGGCGGCATCCACCTGCGGCCCGACGACCGCATCCTGCTGTCGGAGATGGAGCACCACGCCAACCTGGTTCCCTGGCAGATGGTCGCCCGCCGCACCGGCGCCCGCCTGGACTTCATTCCGGTGAGGGATGACGGTCGCCTGGAACTGACGGACCTGGATCGCCGAGTGCGACCCGAAACGAGGATCGTCTCCATCACCGGCATGTCCAACGTGCTGGGAACCATCCCCGAACTGGAGTCGATCCTGGATGCATCCCGCGCGGTGGGCGCCTTCTCGATCGTGGACGGAGCCCAGCTCGTGCCTCACATGCCGGTGGACGTCACCACACTGGGAGCGGACGCCCTGGTCTTCTCCGGGCACAAGATGCTGGGTCCCACCGGGATCGGGGTGCTGTGGGCCAGGCCCGAGCGCCTCGAGGAGCTCGAGCCGGTGGAGGGGGGCGGCGAGATGATCTCCGACGTCACCCTCCACGGCGCCACCTGGGCACCGGTGCCCCACCGCTTCGAGGC